>JBJHAU010000216.1:0-3868 GCA_050480665.1 Alphaproteobacteria bacterium
CGACCGGCATGAATATGGTAGGCCGGGTTCTGGATCTGCCGTGCCGGATCCTCTTCGGGAAAGCGTTCCAGATGGGCGAGATACTCGTCGACCGCCCGCGGGATCACATCGAAACAGAGCCGCTTGGCCTTCCGGGGTGCGGCATACATGAACAGGGCAAGGCTTTCCTGCGGGGCATAGGCCAGCCACTCCTCCACGGCAAGGCCGTTGCCCTTCGACTTGGAAATCTTTTCGCCCTTCTCGTCGAGGAACAGTTCATAGGTCATGGAAACCGGCGGACGCCCGCCCAGGATGCGGCAGATCGCGGAAGACAGGCGCACCGAATCGATCAGATCCTTGCCGGACATCTCGTAATCCGTATCAAGGGCCACCCAGCGCATCGCCCAGTCGACCTTCCACTGCATCTTGCAGTTCGTGCCCCCGACATCGAGGGTCACGAAGGCGCCGTCTTCGTCGCGATAGGTGATGGTGCCGGCCTCGGCATCATGGGCGACAAGGGGCACCTGCAGCACCCGGCCCGTTTTGGGGCAAAGCGGCAGGAACGGGGAATAGGTGGCCCGGCGCTCGGGCCCGAGGCTGGGCAGCATCACCTCCATGATCGCATCGTAATGGCGAAGGATGGCGCGCTTGACCGTGTCGAACCGGCCCTCGCGGTAGCAATCGGTGGCCGAGAGAAACTCGTATTCGAAGCCGAAGGCATCGAGAAAGGCGCAAAGCCGGGCGTTGTTGTGGGCGCCGAAACTTGCATGGGTTCCGAACGGATCGGGCACCCGTGTCAGCGGTTGATCGAGATAGGCCGCAAGGCGGTCGCGGTCGGGCACATTGTCGGGCACCCGGCGCAGACCATCCATGTCGTCGGAAAAGGCGATCAACCGGGTCGGAATGTCGGACAGGACCTGGAAGGCATGGCGGACCATGGTGGTGCGCGCCACTTCACCGAAGGTGCCGATATGGGGCAGGCCCGAAGGGCCATAGCCCGTCTGGAAAAGGACATGCCCCTTGGCCGGCAGCGTGCCCTTGATCCGTTCCAGGATCTTGCGCGCCTCGACAAAGGGCCAGGCATTGGTGTCTTCGGCCAGCCGGCGATAGAGCGATTCCACCGTGGGCTCCCTCGTGAACGGCCCGGGGCGGGCAGCGGGAAGGCGGAACCTATTCAAGCCTCTCCCTTTCGTCAATGGCCGCTTCGTCAATGGCCGAGACGACAGGCCCGTCCTATACTCGGCCCATGACAGACTTCCGCTCCGCCCCCCGAGACCCTCACCCCCCGCTCCGAGACGCGCCGCGCCCCCTTCAGGCCCGGATCGCCCTGATCGCGACGGCGGGCGGGGCCTTCCAGGCCCGGGATGTCCGGGAGGATCAGGAAGGCCAGGATAAAGGGGAGGCCCACCAGACCACCCCCCTGTCGCCAGGCGAGGCGCGCCGTCTTGCCCGCGACGGCAGGGCCCTGTTCTGCCACGGACCGGACCTTTCGCGGCGGCTTGGCCTGAAGTCAGTGGCCGGATTCGATCTTCTGCAACTGTTCGCCTTTGTCCGCCCGGCCCGCTTCTGCCTGCCCACCCCGCGCGGCGTGGCACGGGCTCTCGGGCTTTCCCCGGGCCGGGGCCACGGGGCGGAGGCCTTGTCCCTGTTTTCCTCTGCCCGCATCCTTCTTGAGGAGCTGGCCCGGATGGCAGAGGAGGCCCAGCCCCCCGCACGGGATCGGCTGATCGCCCTGGCGCGGGTGATGGATGCCGGCGGCTGGCTTTGGGGGCGCGATGTTCTGGCGGCGCTCGGAACGGTTCCCGGCATGGCCATCGACGCCACCAGCGCCCTGGCCGCATGGCGCGACCTTCCCGAATGGAGCGAAGAAGCCCCGCCTTCCCGCCCCGGCCAGCTGGCCGTCGGCGCCCAGGAAGCCCGCGACCGTCTTGCCCTGCTGATCGACGGGGGCGAACAGCGCCCGCAGCAGGCCGATTACGCGGCGATGGTGGCGGAAGCCTTTGCCCCCCGTCAGGAGGACGGACAGCCGCGCCTGGTTCTGGCCGAGGCGGGCACCGGCACCGGCAAGACACTGGGCTATATCGCCCCGGCCAGCCTGTGGGCGGAACGCAATGGCGGCGCTGTCTGGGTTTCCACCTTCACCCGGAACCTTCAGCGGCAGATCGATCAGGAGTTGAACCGTCTCTACCCCGATCCGGCGATCAAGGCCCGCAAGGTGGTGGTCCGCAAGGGGCGGGAGAATTACCTCTGCCTGCTCAACTTCGAGGAGGCGAGCCAGCGCGCCGCCCTCGACCCGCAAGAGGCGGCGGCGCTCGGCCTGATGGCCCGATGGGTGGCCGCAAGCCGCGACGGCGACATGATCGGCGGTGATTTTCCCGCATGGCTCGGCAGTCTTCTGGGGAACGGACGCACCCTCGGCCTCGCCGAACGACGGGGCGAATGCATCTATGCCGCCTGTGCCCATTATCATCGCTGCTTCATCGAACGCGCGGTTCGCCGGGCGCGCCATGCCGATCTCGTGATCGCCAACCATGCCCTGGTCATGAGCCAGGCGGCGATGGCCGGTCTGGACGATGCCACGGTCCCTTCCCGATACATCTTCGATGAGGGCCATCACCTGTTTTCTGCGGCCGACAGCGCTTTCGCCGCCCATCTTTCGGGACGGGAAACGGCCGAACTGCGCCACTGGATACTCGGCCCCGAAGATCGCAGGCACTCGCGCGCCCGGGGCCTGGCACGGCGGCTTGGCGAACTGGCCGCATTCGACGACGAGGCCGCCGAAGCCCTGCAGGAGACCCTCTCCGCCGCCAGCTGCCTTCCGGCCACAGGCTGGCTGGCGCGGATCCAGGGCGCATCAGGTCCGTCAGGCCACGGCGCCGCCCAGGTGCAGGGTCCTGCCGAACGCTTCCTGCGGGCGATCCGCCAACAGGTTCTGGCCCGCGCCAATCCTCACGAATCGGCCTACAGCCTTGAGGCCGAGGTCCTGCCGCCGGGAGAAGGCGTGCTGGAATCGGCCGCCGAACTGGAAACGGCCCTGGCCGCCCTGGCGCGCCCGCTGGAACGGCTGCACCAGCGTCTTGCCCGGGTTCTCTCGACCCGCTCCGAGGATCTGGACGCTTCGATCCGGCTGCGGATCGAAGGAGGGCTGCGAATGCTGGAACGTCGGGCGGCGATGCCGGTGGATGCATGGCGGGCGATGCTGGCCTCCCTGGCCGAAGGGGCCCCGGAGGACTTCTGCGACTGGTTCGGGCTCAGCCGCGCCGGCGGCCAGGAAACCGACATCGGCTTCCATCGTCACTGGATCGACCCGACCCGGCCGCTGGCCCGTCATGTGCTGTCCGAAGCCCATGGCGCCGCCATCACCTCGGCAACGCTGACCGACAGCAGCGGCGATCCGCTGGCCGACTGGGCCGGGGCCGAGGCGCAGACGGGGGCGCGCCATCTTTCCGGACCGGTGCTGCGCGCCTCTCACGCCTCGCCCTTCGATTATGGCGAGGCGGCCCGCCTGTTCATCGTGAACGATATCGACCGAACCTCGCTGGATGCGGTGGCCGATGCCTATCGCGCCCTGTTTCTTGCGGCCGGTGGCGGCGGGCTCGGCCTGTTCACCTCGATCGCCCGGCTGAAGGCGGTGCATCAGCGCATCGCGCCGCCGCTCGATGCCGCCGGGCTTACCCTTCATGCCCAGCATGTGGATGCCATCGACACCCCGACCCTGATCGACATTTTCCGCGAGGAAACCGAATCCTGCCTGCTCGGCACCGATGCGGTGCGCGACGGGGTGGACGTTCCCGGAGACAGCCTGCGGCTGATCGTGTTCGACCGCGTGCCCTGGCCGCGCCCCGATCTGCTTCACAAGGCCCGGCGCAAGGCCTTCGGGCCAGCCTTT
>JBJHAU010000217.1:0-3859 GCA_050480665.1 Alphaproteobacteria bacterium
TGATATTGGTGTCGACGATCAGCCGCCAGGCTTCCGAATTCGCTGTCCAGAAATCCATGGGCTGGCCGGGATTGGCATCATGGATGAGCTTGTGGCCGCGGCCCGCATTGTTCACGAGCACATGCAATCCGCCGAAGCGTTCGAGCGCCCTGTCTCGAACCTCAAGGCAGGAGGCTTCATCGGTCACATCGGCTTCCATCGCCATGAGTCTGGCCGGGTCGGCCACGGCGCCAAGCAGCGTCACGGTCTCTTCCAGTTCGCGGGAAGGACGCGAGGCGGTGATCACGACCGAAGCACCGGCTTCGGCAAGCGCCCGGGCGATGGCCCGGCCGATGCCGCGGCTTCCCCCCGTTACGATGGCGACAAGCCCTTCAAGATCGATCGCTGGCACGATGGGAACCTCTCGACTGTTTTCCTGTTGTGCTGCTTCCCTGATGATTCTTCAGGCGTTCCGGATGACAGAACATCCCCCTTGAGTCATGGCCGGGGAGCGTCCGTCCGCCCGAAGAGAGGCCGGTAACGCGCACGGCCCCGGGAAAGTCCCGAGGCCGTGCGTATTCTGGAACGATCATCAGTTGTCGGCAAGAATCGCCTGCATCTTTTCGACAATCGGTTTGGGTGTTGCAAACATGCGCTCGACCAGGTTCTGAACCTCGATTCCATCCGTCGGATTGATATCGATATTCACCTTTTCCGCATCTGCCAGAAGGGCGTCGTCCCGAAGAACGGCCGAAAAGGCAGCGCGAAGGATCTGGACGGCTTCGGTCGGGGTGCCCGGCGGTGCAATATAGGGCCGGCTGAAGGCCTGCTGGGCGAGAACGGCCTCCATGATCTGCCGGCCTTCATCATCCTTCAGGAAGGTCCAGCCTTCGGGAACGCCCATCTCGGTCATGGCCGGTTCCTCGCGGGTGCCGAACTGGGCCAGAAGGTGGGTCTGGTTCTGCTCCAGCCATTGCGCGCGCTGGGTGCGGAAACTGGACCAGTCGATGCCGCAAAGCCCCTCGACCTCGCCCCGTTCCATGGCCAGGAAGATGTCGACCGTGCCGGTATAGCCCGCGACCATTTCGAACTGGGTGCCTGCCAGGGCATTCAGAAGCAGGATGTAGTCGCGCGTGGATCCGCCCGCAGCGCTGGCGCCCATGATCGTCTTCCGGTTCTGGGCATCGGCGAAGGTCTTGGTGGGCGAGGTGTGGAAGGTGGCACAGGTGCGGGTGCCGCTGTCGGCACTGGCCAGATAGATGAAGCGTGTCGGATCCCAGCGTTCGAGAAGGGATGCATCAACGAGCGGCCCCTGAACGGCACCGGGAAAGACCGAGGCCATGGTTGTCCCATCCCTCGGCGCGGCCGTGTACATGAAGGCGGCAGCCCTGCCGCTGCCCGCGCCGGGCATGTTGCGAACCACAATTCCGGGGCTTCCCGGAATGAAGCGTGGCATATGCCGGGCAATGGCCCGGGCGTAGGTGTCGTAGCCGCCGCCGGGATTGGCTCCGACCACGAAATCGATGGATTTTCCACGGTAGAAATCGGCCTGTGCCGGGGCGGATACCATGCCCGCCGTGGCGAGGGCCGCAATCGCGGCCACCAGAAGGCCGCTTCGTGTCTGTCTCCCTTGTTGCATCATGCTCTCCTGTTTTGATTGTCCCTTGATCGGGACATGATCGCCGTATCGGATTCCCGGCGTTTTTTTCCCGGACGTTGTTTCCTGCCTGGATTTCCGGGTCTTGATCCCCTTCATGCTATGGGGTGGTGAATTGTGGCAGGGTGTGCCAGGGCCTGTCGTTCAGGATTCGAACATCCAGCCGAACATTTCACGCGCCTTTCTGGCCGTTTCCGGTTTCGGCATGTTGACGACGGGGTAGTCATCCTTCCAGTGGAAGGGACGACAGGCATCGATGACGGCCCGAGAATTCGTGAAATTGCCCCGCTCCTTGTCCCAGGGCGAGATGCAGGGATCAAGCGGTGTGGACCAGGCATTCTCGATGAAATCGATCGATTTGACCGGGTCCGAACGGGAACAGACGGCCCACATCAGATCCTCGAGATTGGCGACATCGATGTCTTCATCGACAACGATCACGTATTTCCCGGCATAGGCGACAGAACGGCACATGGCCGCCATATGGCCTGCCTGCCGCGCATGACCGGGATAACGCTGCTTGATCGAGACAGCGGTGAGCTGGCGCGATCCTCCAGCCTCATGACACCAGGTGGCGACCACGTCGGGCACGCCTGCCTTGGCCAGCTCATCCTTCAGCAGGGCCGAACGCATCACCGCACGGTAGCGGGCCTGTTCCTCGGGCGGGCGCTGGGGCGGGCAGCCCAGAATGATCGGATTGTTGCGGTAGTAGATCGCCTTGATATCCAGAACGGGCTCGGCCCGCATCTTCGATCCGTAATAGCCGGTCCACTCGCCGAACGGCCCCTCCGGCGCGCGATGGCCGGGCTCGACCCAGCCCTCGATGACAATCTCGGCATTGGCCGGGAACGGAAGGCCGGTGTGCTTGCCCTTGACCACCTGCATGGGCCGTCCACGATAGGCCCCGGCAATCTCGAACTCGCAGACCCCGTAAGGGATTTCCGTACAGCCCATCAGGAAGGTCAACGGATCTCCGCCGACGACGATGCAGACCGGCATTGCCTCGCCGCGGGATTCGTACTTGTCGCGGTGAATGCGACCGTGCTTGCCCGGGGAAATGTAGAATCCCACCTGTTTTTCATTGTGGATCATCACCCTGTAGGTGCCGACATTCACCCAGCCTTCATCGGGATCGACGGTCACATTGAACGATCCTGTGCCGATATAACGACGGCCTTCATCCTGATCATGCCAGACGGGCGTGGGAAAGCGGGTGATGTCGATGGCCTCGCCTTCCATCACGTTTTCAAGGATGGGGGCCTCGGTGACCACCTCATAGGGAAGCGGGTTTCCCGCAATCGTCCGGAAATGGGCAAGGAAGGCCTCCGACAGGCCCACCTTGTCGAGATCGGTGGGAAGGCCCAGGGTCATGTTCTTGCGCTTGCCGCCGAAAAAGTTGGTTGCCACGCGCCAGCCCTCGGGAGCGCCGGGGATCTTGTCAAACAGGGCCACGGGCGCCGAATCATCATGCTGGAGCAGCTCGGCGGCCATGCCGATATCCTCTTCCCAGCTGTAGCCTTCCGCGCGCTTGAGTTCGCCAAGCTTGTCCGCCTCGTCCAGCCACTGGCGCAGATCGTCGAAGGTGACATTGACCTCGAAATTGCTGCCTGTTTCAGCCATGAATTCCTCTCCTGATCACGAAGGATGTTGGGGCCAGTGTAATGGGGCCATGATGAAGTTGCATCCGGAAATCCCCTGCCCCCGGTCCTTTATTCCCGGCCTTCCCTGCTTTCGATAAGGATTGATCCGCTCAGGCTTCGATGAACCGGGCATTTGTCGGCAATTTCCATCAGGCGGGCCTTTTGCGCATGATCCAGCGGGCCGGAAAGAACGATCCGCCTTTCGATCCTGTCGATCTTCCGGGGATGTTCCTCGCAATCGGCGCAATCCTCGGCATGAATCTTGTCGTGGCGCAGGCCGATGGCGATGGCTTCGAGCGGCCATCCCTTGCGATCGGCATAGAGTCGTATGGTCATCGCCGTGCAGGCACCGAGGGCCGAAAGAAGAAGGTCGTAGGGCGCAGGCCCCTTGTCGGTTCCCCCATAACGGGCTGGTTCATCGGCGATGAGGGTATGGGCCCTGGCGTGGATCCTTTGCCTGAAGGGCCCGTCGCCGGCCTCCTCGACCGTGACCGGGTAGCCTTCCGGGATGAGCGTCGCCGGGGTGCCCGCCTCCCCGCCCGTGTGTCGGGGAACGTCGTTCCCGTTCAGGTAACGGCTGGCC
>JBJHAU010000218.1:0-3802 GCA_050480665.1 Alphaproteobacteria bacterium
GTATGGCCTGCTGGCGGTGCCGCTGATCATGGCGGCGATGGTGCTGATTGCCGCCAGCTTTTCCATGCGCATGAGCCGCAGCGGCGGCGTGGCCCGGCTGATTGTCAGCGGTGTGGCCTTCAGCTTTCTGATGTTCTTCTTTTCCGACCTTGTGTTCGCCCTCGGTCTTGCTTCCAGCATTCCCCCTGCCCTTGCCGCCGGAGCGCCGGCGCTGGTGACGATCCTGGTGGGGCTGAGCCTGCTTCTCTACAGCGAGGAAGGCTGATGAACCGACAGGTCGGCGCATACGGGCCTGAGGCGCAACTTCGGCGATCCGGAACCATCGTGATCGGCATCGTGATCGGCATCGCCCTCGCGCTTCTTCTCGGGCTTTCCGCCCTGTCTGCTGCGAGTGCCACCCCGGCCGAGGCGCCCTCAGCCCACCGACAGGGGACGGATTCATCCGCACCGGACGCGACGCCCAGAGGCAGCTATGTGATCCTGAGAGCCGACGAGTTCATCTATGACGAGAGAACCGGCGATGCCACCGCCATCGGCCATGTCGAGATCGCCCAGGGAGACCGCATCCTTCTTGCGGATCGGGTTGAGTACAACGAGGCGAGAGACAGTTTTTCCGCAAGCGGTAATGTTTCGCTGCTGGAAGCCGATGGCACGGTCTATTTCGGCGACACCGGCCAGTTCGTGAACCAGTTCAGGGACGGGTTCATTACCGGGTTCCGCATGCTGATGACCGACAATTCCCGCCTTGCCGCCAATGAAAGCCGCCGTACGAGCGGTGTCATCAACCGCCTGACCCGGGCCATCTATTCCCCGTGCGACCTGTGCGAGGACAATCCGGAACGGGCACCCCTCTGGCAGATCCGCGCCGTCGAGGTGATCCATGACAGCGAACGGCAGCTGGTGGAATATTCCGATGCCTGGCTGGAAATCTTCGGTGTTCCGGTGGCCTATACGCCGTATTTTTCGCACCCGGATCCGACCGTCACCCGGCGGTCCGGCTTTCTCGCGCCCAGCTATCGCAGCGACAGCCGCTTCGGCCAGTCGCTGGTCACCCCCTATTTCTGGGCCATCGACGACAGCCGGGATCTGACTCTTACCCCCTTCTTCAACAGCGACGATGGCTCGGTCCTGGCCGGGGATTACAGGCAACGCTTCAACCAGGGCGATCTTTCCATATCCGGCAGCCTGACCCGCGCGGATCGCCGCAGGGGAGCGGTCAAGACCGGAGGAAAGGAGGCCCGCGGCCATCTTTTCATTCAGGGCCGGCAGGATCTGGATGAAATCTGGCGGGCCCGCTATCAGCTTCAACGGGCCAGCGACGGAACCTATCTGCGTGTCTACGGGTTCGACCATCCCCAGAATTCCCGGCTTGAAACCTCGGCAACCCTTGAGGGGTTCCACGGCCACAACTACAGCCGGATTTCGGCCTTTCACTTCCAGGGGCTTCGCGAAACGGATCAATCCTCCAGAACGCCGCTGATCCTTCCCTTCGCCGAATACAACTACATATCCAGGCCCCAGCCCGGGGGCGCCTATTACACGGCCGACGCCAGCCTTCTCGGCCTGCACCGGCGTGACGGCGCCGACAGCCGCCGCGCCGCACTCAAGACCGGATGGCATCTTCCCTATACCGCGCCGACGGGCGAAATCTACGAGATGGGGGTGATGCTGAACAGCGACCTCTACTGGGTCGACGATGTCGAGAGCGGAAACGGCACGGTTTCCGGTGTCACCGGCCGGCTGTTTCCCCAGGCGATGTTCCGGATGCGCTATCCCCTGATCCGGCGAGAGGCCGGTTCCACCCAGAGTCTGGAACCCATGGCGGCCGTGATTGTCTCTCCCAATGGCGGAAACACGTCGCGCATTCCCAATGAGGACAGCCGCGATCTGGAGTTCGACGACACCAATCTGTTCTCGCCGAACCGCAATACCGGGGTTGATCGTGTCGATGGCGGACAGCGTTTCATCTACGGGGTGAACTGGGGCCTGCACGGGGATCAGGGCGGATCGGTCAATGCCTTCCTCGGCCAGAGCTATCGCCTCCAGAGCAATTCCAGTTTCGTGCGCGGCTCGGGCCTGGAAGAGCAGCTTTCCGATATTGTCGGCCGGGTTCAGGTCCGCCCTCATGATGCCCTCGATTTCCTCTATCGTTTTCGCTTCGATCCCAGCGGCTTCCGGGCGCAACGCAACGAGGTTCAGGGCTGGGCCCGACAGGGTTGGCTGACGGTGGGGGTCAACTATTTCTTCGTCAGCGAAGAGGCGGGAACCGGCGAGTTCAATGATCGTGAGGAAATCACCGTCTCCCTCGGCGCCGCCCTGAGCCGATACTGGTCGGCCCATGCCCATTTCCGTGAAAACCTTGCACGGAACGGCGGCCGGATCTCGCAAGGGCTGGGCTTGCGCTATAGCGACGAATGCCTCATCTTCACCGCCAATTTCGACCGTGTCTTCACCGAGGATCGCGATCTGAGGCCGACCGATACCTTGTGGCTGCAACTGACCTTCAAGCATCTTGGCGAATTCGGCTTCACTCGCTAGCCTCGCCTCGGTCGACAGGGCTTTCCGGTTGAAGGCCAGGGCCGCAGGCGAGTATGATTCGAAACGATCCCGGCCTGCCCCTGAAGGACCGAAGGGCCTGCCTGGAGGCGTGTTTGAGCGCGCCTGAGCTGGAGTTCCCATGATCCCGACCAGAGCCTGCCCCCGCCGATCTGCAGGGCGAAACGCGCGCCCTTCCTTCGCCCGCCCCGTCTGCGCCTCGATTCTGCCGAGGCTGATCCTTGCCGCCCCTGTGATGGTGGGAATGTTGCTGGCATCATGGGCCTGGACAGGGACAGGGACAGGGGGGACAGACTCATGGACGGAACGGGCGCAGGCAGGCCAGACCCTCGCCCCCCGCCACGCATTGGCGCAAGAACTCGCCTCCTCTCCCCTGCGCCGTCTGGCTCCCATGCCCGGGCTGACCGCCTCCGCCGTGGCGGCAACCCTGCCCGCCGAGGGCCGCGTCGGCATTCTTGCGGTGGTGAATGACGAAGCAATCACCGCCTTCGATCTGGATCAGCGCCTCAATCTCATCATCCGGACCTCCGATCTTCCCGACACCGGCGAAACCCGTGAGAGCCTGGCCCCGCAGGTGCTGCGCGGGCTGGTGGATGAACGGCTGAAGCTGCAGGAAGCCCGACGGCTCGGAATCCAGATCAGCGATGCCGATCTGCGCGCGGCCTACGCCACCATCGAACAGCAGATCGACCTGCCGGAAGGCGGCCTTGTTCCCTTTCTCGAAGCGCGCGCCATCGCACCGGAAACGCTGGAACAGCAGATCCGTGCCGAACTGGCCTGGCAATCGGCCATCATGCGCCGCCTGGGCGGGGCGACCTTCGTTCCCGACGAGGAGATCGACAGCACCATCGAGCGCCTGCGCGCCACCGAGGAACAGACCCATCACCTTCTGGCCGAGATCTTTCTTCCTGTCGATTCCCCTGCCGAAGAGGCGCGCGTTCTCGCCGATGCCAACCGGCTGATCGACGAGCTGCGGCGGGGTGCGGATTTTCCCTCTCTGGCCCGCCAGTTCTCGCAATCGGCCTCCGCCCAGAGAAGCGGCGATCTGGGCTGGGTGCCCCCGGGCCAGCTGGACCCGGAACTGGACCGGGCCCTGGAGCCACTCGAACCAGGCGACATAACCCCTCCTGTCCGGACACGGCTCGGCTATTCCATCCTTCTGCTCCGCGACCGCAGCATTCCGGCCATGGAAAGGGGGCTTGAGGACACGACGGTCACCATCGCCCAGGTCATCCTGCCGCTGGCT
>JBJHAU010000219.1:0-3759 GCA_050480665.1 Alphaproteobacteria bacterium
CAGGCTGGTGAACCAGACCATCGCCGGTCGCCATGCCGCCCTTTCCTGGCATGAGCGGCCGGAATGGTTTTCGGATCTTGGCCTTCTCCTGATGGTTCAGGCCCGGGACGCGGAGGGCGAGGAATCGCGCGCCCTTCTTGGCCAGGCGGCAAGGGTGCAGCAGGCGGCCCTTCACCGGGCTCCCCGCCGGGCCTATGACTGGACACGGCTGGCCCAGACCCTTGATGCCCTTGATCGCGATCCCCGCCTTCCGGCCATTCTGGAACGGGCTCTGGTTCTGGCGCCGCGTGAAGGGCAGGTGCTGATCGCCCGGCTCGATGTCGCGCTTGGCCAGTGGCACCGGCTGTCGGCGGATCAGCAGAAGGCCTATGCCGCCCAGATCCACCTTGCCGCACGCTGGCGTCCGACCGAACTGGCCCGGATCGTGCGGGCCCGGTTTGCCCAGCCACAGGTGATCGAGGTTCTGAGCGCCGATCCGGATCTTCTGCGCCGGTTCCTCTACGCCTATGGGCGGCCCTAGGGGCTTCCCCGCGATTCCTGCACCGTGATTCCTGCACCGTGATTTCCGCACCGCGAGGCTCGGGTGCAGCCCCTTCTGTTCAACTCCGGCATGGGGTTCCGGGCCGCGTGGCAGAACAATCCGCCCCCGCCACGTTCGGCTCATGGCGGCGAGGCCGGCTGTTCGGCGATCAGGCCTCCGGCGTCTTTGCCTCGGGGCGCAGGGCGAGGTGGCGATCATCATGCCGCCACGACTGGGCGTAGGCCATTCCGATCAGCAGGGCGTAAGTGGCGGCGATGGCGGGAATCTGGATCGAGAATTCGACCTGGGAATGAACCAGCACCATCGCCGTCAGCCCCAGCCCGGCGGCCGGGTAGGTCTCGTTGTATCGGCGTTGGCCGACACCGCGAAACTGCACGGTCGAAATCACAAGGAACAGGAACAGAAGCAGGCCCAGCGCGGGCAGCCCGGCTTCGAGGGCGAATTCGAGCAGGACATTGTGGGCATAGTCGTAATAGGGCGCCCGCCAGTGCAGGCCTTCATCGCCCCGATAGGCCCTGAAGACATCCTCGAAGGTGCCGAGACCGGTTCCCAGCCAGGGTCGTTCGGCCATGGCCGACAGGGTGGTGGAAAACAGGGCCATGCGTTCCTGAAGGTTGTCGGGCAGGGTGGCCAGACGGGCGATCAGCCATTCGCCATTCATCACGATCAACACCAGAAGCCCGAGGCCCAGGATCAGGGCGAAGCGGAACGCCCGGCCCGGTGAAACGCGACGGTTCAGCGCCAGAACCGTCAGCAGCGTGACGATCCCGATGGCAATCCCGGCAAGGCCCGCGCGCGAGCCGGCCAGAATCACCGTGGTGGTCAGAATCAGAAGGCACAGGATCAGGAAACCGATGCGGATATCGATGGCCTCGCCCAGGGCGATCAGCCCGGCCCGGCTGCGCAGGCTGATCCCGCTGATCGACTGGCGAAGGATCTCGATCAGCTGCGCGGTGGCCAGGATGATGCCGAAGCCGAGATAGGTCACTAGATGATTACGGTTCAGGAAGGTCGAGGTCAGGGCCGCCTGCGAGGCCCATTTGTCGAACCACAGAACCTTGTGGCTTCCCGAAAAATGCAGGATCAGACCGTAGCTCGCGTAGAGCACGGTGAACAGGACCACAAGACGGCACAAAAGCCGCGCCGGGCGATCATGGCCGCCCAGCTGAAGCCCGAGCCAGAACAGCGCGCCATAGGTCAGGATTCGCATCAGTGAATCGAGGGTCGCGGCGGGATCGGCACTGATGGCGCCATGATAGGGAATGTCCAGCGCCGCCGACATCGCCAGCCAGGAAGGGTCGTGCCAGGAGGCCGGGGTCCAGGACATGGCCTGAAGGGCGATCCACAGGGCCAGGATCGTGAATCCTGCCGCCAGAACCCTGTAGCGGGAAAACGGGATGGGCAGGGCCGCCGGATTGCGAAGCCCGCGCAGAACCGCCAGGGCCAGGGCCAGCCCCACCAGTACGGCCAGCAGGCTCCATGCCCAGGGGCGGTTGGCGCCGAGCGGCAGCGGAGCAAGGCCGACGCAAAGGATGACAAGCCAGAAAACGAATTTCATTGCCTGGGAAGACGATTGCCCTCTTGGAGAGGATGAAGGGGACAGCCACGAACGAGGAAAGCCGGGCCAGGAGAAAAACGCGCGAAAGGATGTCAATACGCGTTCCTGTGGATGAAGCCGTAGAGGACTGTCATGACAAGGATCTTGATGTCCAGCCACAGGGACCAGTTGTCGATATAATAGAGATCATGCTCCACACGGCCACGAATCTTTTCTTCGGTGTCGGTTTCCCCGCGAAATCCATGGATCTGTGCCCAGCCCGTGATCCCCGGCTTGACCCGGTGGCGGGCGATGTAGTCGTCGATCAGCCGGGCGAACTCCCGGTCGTGAGACATGGCGTGGGGCCTTGGCCCGACAAGAGACATATCCCCTTTCAGGACATTGAACAGCTGCGGCAGCTCATCGAGGCTGGTGCGGCGCAGGATCCGCCCGATGCGGGTGACCCTTGCATCATCGCGTCCGGCCTGGCGGATCGGTTCCTCACGGGATTCTGATGTGCCGTCTTCCCCGTCGCGGGCGGAAGCCTCGGCCGTCATGGTGCGAAACTTCAGCATGGTGAAGCTGTTGTTGTGAAAGCCGTGGCGCTGCTGGCGGAACAGGATCGGTCCGGGAGAATCGAGACGGATCAGAAGCGCGATCAGCAGCATCACCGGGCCAAGAAGACACAGAGCAAGCAGCCCCAGCCCCAGATCCTCAAGGCGCTTGAGAATCCGGTCCCAGGCCGAAATCGGGCGCCGTTGCACTTCCAGAAGCCCGATCCCGCCAAGGCGCTGAAGCCCGAGCAGGGGGATCGACAGGCTTACGGTGTCGGGTGCCAGCCGCACATCCACGGCCCGCCGACCCAGGGTTCGAAGCAGGGGGGTGATGATCTCATCGCGATCCTCATCGAGCGCAAGGATCACCTCGTCCACCTGGCTGTCCTCGATCAGGGCGTCGAGCCTGTCCATGCCGCCGGCAAGGCCGGGCGAGAGCTCTGGCCCGGCGGGGTCAGGCGTCGGATGGGGGGCGAACTGCCCGGCAAGCCGCATCACCGTCGGGTTCTGGGATTCGATGAAGGCGCGAACCTGGCCCGCCTTGACGCCCGATCCGACAATGGCGATGCGCCGTGCGAGCCGGCCATCCCGCCGCCGGCTCTCGATCCTTCGAACCACGAGGATGCGCACCACGACCAGCGCCGTGAAGCCGGTCAGGAACCAGCTTGTGGCCCAGATCCGTGAAAACAGATCCGAGGTCTTGGTCAGGAAGGCGAGGGCGATCAGGATCAGGAACACGACCAGCCACAGGCCGATCAACCGTCCGAACTGGGTGGAAAACTGATGCAGGCCCTCGTAGCGGTACAGGCCCGAGGTTTCGCCGAGATAGAGCACCATCAGCGTGGCCACAAGCAGGGCGACCAGATAGTGCGAGGGGATATCGGCAAGATCGTTGCGCAGCCAATAGGCAAACAGGCCGCATATTACGATGGCAAGGACGTCGGCAACCCTGACCAGGCCGGAAAGAACGAAACCCCATTCAAAGGGGTTGAACGGTCTGTGTCCCAGCATGCATTCGTCCAAAGATGGCCCGGAATCCGCATGCGGATCCGCTGCGGCTTCAGGGTAGCGGATTCCGCGGGCCGGGGAAAGATCGGGAAATCAGGTCTCTGCGCCCGCGCGGATCC
>JBJHAU010000220.1:0-3718 GCA_050480665.1 Alphaproteobacteria bacterium
GGTCCGGAAAGCAACATCTGGTATGGGGTCGTGATCCGCGGCGATGTGAACGCGATCCGCATCGGCGCCCGAACCAATGTTCAGGATGGAACGGTGATCCATGTGGATGCCCATGGTTCTCACTGGCGCGGGCTTCCCACCCTGATCGGCGACCAGGTCACCATCGGCCACAAGGCCCTGCTTCATGCCTGCACCATCGAAGACAATGCCTTTGTCGGCATGGGCGCCATTGCGCTCGACGGGTCGGTGGTGGAATCGGGGGCGATGCTCGCCGCAGGCGGGCTGCTGACCCCGAACAAGCGCATTCCGAAAGGCCAGCTGTGGGCCGGATCGCCGGCCCGCTACATGCGCGACCTGTCGGAAGAGGAGCTTGCCTATTTCAAGGTCTCTTCCGACCATTACTGCGAACTGGCCGCGCGCTACGGCTGAGCCGGAGAGGTTCAGCCCCGATCCGAGCCATCGAGAAGCGCGATCACGGCGGCGGCCGTGGCGTCTGGCTGCTCCAGATGGCAGGCATGGCCGGCTCCCTTGATGAGGATCGGCCTGCCGTGGCCCTTGCCGGCAACGCTTTTTCCCCCCATTCCCGCCGCATAGGCTTCGCCTATGGCCCGGGGAACCATGCCATCCCGCTCTCCCCAGATCGCCTGGGCCGGACAGGAAATCCTGTGAAGCCGGTTGATCAGGCTTCGATTGTAGAAATAGGGGGGCTTGAAGCCGATGAACGACCCTAGCCGCAGGCACTGATAGCGACGAACCTCGTCGTCGATAAGGCCGCGGCCGTCGGGAAAAAGTTCCAGCGCAAGCGGATGATCGGCGGCAGAGAACAGCATGGCGCGCAGATCATCGTAACGGATCCCTTCCGAAGCCTGGGCCATCATGAAGATGTCGCCGATCGGAGCCCCCGGCACGAAAAGCCCGGAGGCGCCGATCAGGGTGAGGCTGTGCAGCCGCTCCGGATGGCGCACGGCAAACTCCGCAGCGATCCAGCCGCCGATGCAGTGTCCGACAAGATCGAACCGCTCAAGCCCCAGGGCGTCGAAAACCTCCAGATAGTGGAAGACGGCATCCTCGACATGATCGAGATCGCCATATTCATCGCTGTCGGCACAGCCGGGATGGGCGGGGGCGACAACCCTTGCCCGTTGCGCCAGGGCTTCATGGAACGGGAAGGGGCTCGCCTTGACCCCGTGCAGATCGGCGAATCCGTGCAGATAGACCAGGGTTCGGCCTTGCCCCGCCTCGACAGGCACGCTTTCCCCATGCCCCCCTTCGACAAGGCCTACCTTGCGTCCTCCGACCTCGATCACCCGCGCCGTCAGGCAAGACTCCTCGTGCCGGATCATGCCACGGCTCCCGCCTGTGCCATGTCGTCTTCCATATGGGGAAAACGGCTGGCAAAACGCCGCGAGGAGTGTTCGCGCAACGCCGGGGCGATCCTGGTCGCGAAACGCTCCATCGAGGCGCGGGTGATGGCATCGGACATGTTGCCCAGATGAAACTGGATCAGCAGATTGCCGACATCGGTCTTGTCGACAAGATCCTTCAGCCGTTCGAGAACGGTTTCGGGACCACCGACGATGATCGAGTTCGAGCTGTCCAGCTCTTCCCATGTCTCCAGATCGCCCAGAAGCTTGCGACCGGGCGTGCTGGTTTCAAGATACTGGCGCCATGCCCGGGTCGGGATATAGGGAACCCCGGGTCCGAAGGTCAGCTGGCGGCCACGGGAGCGAATATGGCCTTTCAGGCAGTTCTTCAGGAAATACCAGACACCTTCCTCGCATTCTTCTCGTGCCGTGCGATCATCCTCGCCGACATAGACGGAAAGAAGGATGCCCATGCGGAAGGGATGGTAGCGATGGCCATGGGCTTCCAGAACCTCGGTGAACTGATCCTTGGCCTTGCCCGTGGCGCTGCCGTGACTGCGCGAGGACAGGAAATAGCAATAGCCACGCTTCGCGCATTCGATCAGGGTTCCCGGGCTGCGCGAGCCGGGCACCCAGATCGGCGGATGCGGTTTCTGAAGAGGTTTCGGCCAGGGGTTCACGTAACGCAGCGGATAGTGGCGGCCTTCATGGGTGAAGGGGCCGTCCTCGGTCCAGGAACGCACGATCAGATCGAGGGATTCCCAGAACTGTTCGCGCGAACGGGCCGAGGGAACATCATAGTTGAAGGTCTCAGGCCCTCCGCCGGGGGCAAAACCCGCGACCAGACGTCCGCCCGACATCATGTCGAGCATGGCGTATTCCTCGGCCACCCGCATGGGATTCATGTGCAACGGCAGAAGATTGCCAAGCACGACGATCCTTCCCCGGCTGGTGGCCTGTGTCAGGGCCGCAGCGATCAGATTCGGCGAGGCCGCAAGACCATAGATGTTCTGATGGTGCTCGTTCAGCACAAAGCCGTCGAAACCAAGGGTATCGGCATGGGCCAGTTGATCGATGTATTCCTGGTAAAGCCCGCGAGAGCGTTCGCTGTCCCACAGCGCGTTGGGAACGGTCACCCAGCCACTGTCCTGGGTGTCATCGAAATCCTCGGGAAGATGCGGGTAGGCCATGAAGTGCCAGCAATACAGCTGTGCCGGGATCATTCCTTTGCACCTCCCCTGATGTCCTTTTTCGTTCCCCTGGCGGGAAGCTTGCGTCGCGAATCCTGCACCCCAGGCCCGGCGTCAGACTGTCTTCGGAATGTCGCTAGCATGGCACTCCGATCCCGTCAATCCTGGGACCTTGCGGGAGAGGGCAAAGAAAGGATGCACCCAAGCTCTTGATTCCTTTACCGATGCCGGTTTAAGACTTGCACTGGGATCAATCCTTCGCGACCGCCGAACCGGCAGGCGCGGGTAACGGGCGTTGGCGGAGAGAAGCGATGAGATGCGCAGACAGCGAAAGCCTCCGTCGGCCAGGGCCGGGCGCAGAGGGGCTGAACAAGGGGATGCGGCTTCTGGCAGCGGCGGGTCTCGTGCTTGCCCTTGGTGCCTGTTCCTCGGTTCCGAACTGGGCCAACCCCGTCGAATGGTACGATTCCACGGCAGCCTGGATTTCCGGCGATGATGACAACACCCGCGAGGCCCGGGCCGAGAGCCGTGAACAGGCGCGGCAGTCTCCGCAAGCCTCGGAACCTTATCCCAACCTGGCCACGGTACCGGATCGCCCCGTAGCCACGAGTCCCACCCAGCGCAGGGAGGTGGAAGGCGCCCTGATGGCAGATCGTGAACAGGCTCGCCACGAGGCCCTGGATCGGCCACGGACCGTATCGGCGCCCCCTGCGGAAGCTCCGCCCCAGCCGAGGTTGACGTCTCCATCCGGCCCCGCACCAGAGGTGGAGGCTCAACAGGCTGCTCCCCGTTCCGAGCCGCGCCCGGAGCCTCGGCAGGCGGATCAGAGAGCGCCCGTTCGCGAGCAGCCCCGCGCGCAGCAGGCGCGGGCCGAGACAACGGCAACCCCTGTGCCGGGCAGGGCTGCGGCTCAGGGCAGCGTCGAGGATGTTTTCCTTTCCGCCATCGCCCAGCAGCAGCAGACCAGCATCGATCCGGATCATTACCGGCATGTGCTGCCCGAGGCGCCCTCAGGAACAGGGCGGTCCCCGGAAGCAGGTGAACAGATGGCCTCCCGGGGAGAGAGAGCCGCATCCCCGACCACCTCCGGCGGGCTGGTCGTCTCCCGGGCCGTTTCCGGCGATCCCTTGGGCGTGATCTATTTCGCAGACGGATCCTTTGAAC
>JBJHAU010000221.1:0-3652 GCA_050480665.1 Alphaproteobacteria bacterium
GAAGCCGATGGAGGTGCCGAGCAGAAGCCCGAGATAGACCCGTCCGGCGCGCTTGGCTTCCGGGGTTTCCTTATGAATGACAAGGGGATAGGTGGAAAGGGTCAGAATCTCGTAGAAGATGAACAGCGTGAACATGTTCGCCGAGAAGGCGATGCCCATGGCCCCGAGAATGGCGATGGCGAAGCAGACGTAGAAGCGTGTCTGGTACTTTTCCTGGGTGCCACGCATGTAGCCGATGGAATAGACCGAATTGACGATCCAAAGCCCCGAGGCAATGGTGGCGAACAGCATTCCCAGGGGATCGACACGGAGGGCAAGGGAAAGCCCGGGCATGATCTCGTGAATGTGCAGGGCCAGGGTTTCTCCGGCGGTAAAACGGCTCAGAAGCCAGAGAATGTCGAGGAACAGAAGCACCGCCGTGGCCAGCGTCATGCTCTCGCGCAGATTGGGATTCTTGCCGGTGACGGCAATCAGCACAGCGCCTACGGTAGGAATGATCAGCGCCAGGGCCAGGGCCAGCTCGATGCTCATCGCCAGGTTCCCATCAGGATTTCCGCGCCCTGGGTCGCAACGGAGACGGTCAGGCTGGTGTCGATGCCGAAATACAGGTTCACGGCGATCAGCACATAGGTGGGCACCAGCAGCGACAACGGCGCTTCCGTGGTTCTCTTGCCATCAGGGGCTTCCTGAAAATAGGCCGCCTCGACAACCCGCCAGATATAGATCACCGCAAGAAGCGACGAGGCGACGATCAGGATCGGGATGAACCACATACCCGCCTCGAAGGCGGCAACTATCAGATACCACTTGCTGATGAAGCCGACCGTCAGGGGAACACCGATCAGGCTCAGCCCCCCGGCGACAAAGGCGGCCATGGTCAACGGCATGTCCCGGCCCAGCCCCCTGACCGATTCGATGCTGGCGATGCCCTTTTTCAGGACAATGGCGCCAACCGCCATGAACAGGGCAGCCTTGATCGCCGCGTGGTTGAACAGGTGCAGCAGCGTCGCGGCAAGGCCGGTTACGGTGCCGAAGCTCATGCCCAGGATCATGTAGCCGACCTGGGCGATCGACGAATAGGCCAGCATCCGCTTGATATCGACCTGGAAGATCGCGACGGTCGAGGCGGCGAACATGGCGATCAGCGCCAGAGGCAGCAGCATCAGCCCGAGCGTCAGGCCCAGCATCGCGTAATCCGCGCCAAACACCGAGAACACGAATCGGATCAGCAGATAGATCGCCGCCTTGGTGGCGGTGGCCGCAAGAAACACGCTGACCGCCGAAGGCGCGAAGGCATAGGCGTTGGGCAGCCACAGATGCAGCGGAAAGATCGCCACCTTCAGACCGATGCCGGTCACGATGAAGGCGAAGGCAACCACCACCGTCCGGTTTTCATCGATCGCCGGGATCCGGGTGGCCATGTCGGCCATGTTCAGGGTGCCGGTCACCATGTAGAGCATGCCGACGCCAAGAACGAAGAAGGTCGCGCCGATGGTGCCCATCACCAGATAGGTGAAAGAGGCGGTCAGGGCGCGTCGGTCCCGGCCGGCACCGGCGGCGATCAGCGCATAGGTGGAGAGTGAGGAGATTTCCAGGAACACAAAGGCGTTGAAGGCATCCCCGGTGGCAACAACGCCCAACAGCCCGCCAAGGCACAGAAGGTAGCAGGTGTAGAAAAGGTTGATGCTGCGGGAATCGATTTCGTCGGCAATGCTGGTCCTTGCATAGGGAAGGATCAGCGTGCTGATCGCCGTGATGATCAGCAGGACGAAGCCATTCGCGGCATCGATCCGATATTCGATTCCGAGCGGGGGCGCCCAACCGCCCAGCGCATAGGAAAGGGTGCCGAGCTCCAGGGTCTGCATGAGGAGCATGATGGCAAAGACCAGCGAAAGGGCGCTGACCAGGAAGGTGACGTACCAGCTTGCCGCCGCACTTCGGATGAAGACCACAAAAGGGGCGCAGAGCAGTGGGGCAATGACCACCAGGATGGGAAGATGGGGTGTGATCACAGGGCGCTATCCTTGTCCCTGGCGTCGTCTTTTGTGTCCCGGCCTTTGGTGCTCTGGTCTTTGGGGCCCAAGCCGGTTCCATTGCCATCCTGCCCCGGGGCGTGGCTTGCGGAGACATGGCTGAATTCGGCCTCGTGATCGGCTTCGAGAATGTCTTCCTCCTCGATCGAGCCGTAGGCCTGTTTGATCCGGACAACCAGAGCCATGGCCACGGCCGTCATGGAGATGCCGACAACAATCGCCGTCAGGATCAGGACATGGGGCAGGGGGTTGGAATAGAGCGTATGCCCTTCCTTGAGGATCGGTGTGGTTCCCCCGGCAACCTTGCCAACGCTGATGTAGAACAGGAACACCGAAGCCTGGAACACGTTCAGGCCGATCACCTTCTTGACCAGGTTGCCCCGCGACACGACGATGTAGAAGCCGATCATCATCAGGATGATGATGATCCAGTAGTTGAACAGGCCGAGGATCTGGTCAAGATCGGGAATCATCCGCTCACCACTCCTCGTCGCCGATGGGCGGATTCTGGCCCGCGAAGGTGTAATAGGTCGAGATCATCACGGCCGCCACCGTCATCCCGACGCCGAATTCGACAAGGATGATCCCGATATGCTGGCCAAGCTTGGGATCAAGGGCGAGCACGCTGTAGTTCAGATAGTTCTCACCGAAGAAGAAGCTGATCACGCCCACCCCGCTGAACAGGATCACGCCGCCTGCCAGCAGCAGCCGGATGGCCTGCCCCGGCACCGCACGCCGCGCCAGATCGAGTCCGAACACAAGGGCGTAGATGATGAAGGCGGCAGCAAAGACGATCCCGGCCTGGAATCCCCCTCCGGGGACGTAATCTCCGTGGAACTGGATATAGAGGGCGAAGATCAGGATCGGCCCGATCAGCACCTTGGTGACGACCCGAAGCACCAGATGATGGCCAAGGGTTCGTGACCGTGTCGGCAGTTCGGGATTGCGGAGCGAGCCGGCCATGAGCAACAGCACCACAACGCCGGCGACAAAGATCACATAGACCTCGCCCAGGGTGTCGAAACCCCGGTAGCTGGCCAGCACCACGGTCACCACATTGGGAACCCCGGTGTCGGGAATGGCATTGGCCAGATAGTCGGGAGCCACATGGGTCTGGGCGGGGGCTTCGGGGTCGCCGAAATGCGGCATGTCGAGGGTGCCGTAGAGAAGCACGGCCCCGGTCAGCAGCACCACGGAGAGGGGAAGGATGCGGGAACGGGTGGGGGGCTTTTCCCGGCGCGAGGTCAGGGCCAGGGTGCCCAGCATCAGAAGGGTCGAGATGCCCGCGCCGACGGCCGCTTCCGTCAGCGCCACATCGCCGGCATCGAGACGCACGAAAACAAGGGCGGCAAGAAGGGAAAAGGCGGCGGACAGCATCACAACGCCGAACAGGGCGGTCAGCCGCAGGAGGGCCAGGGCCGTGAGCGCCAGCAGGACGAACAGCACCATGTCGATGACGGTCTCGATCATGATGACCTGTCGCCCTCCCCGGGGGGGGATTTGTCCGGATCGAGAGAGTCTCTCTCGGCAAGGACAGCGGAATCGATCCGGCTGTCTGCGAACCTGGAGCGCATTCCCGCCGTGTAGGCGGCGTTGGCAATGGCGTGGGTGGCCGTGGG
>JBJHAU010000222.1:0-3643 GCA_050480665.1 Alphaproteobacteria bacterium
CGCAGCAGCCGCAACCGTGCCGCCTGCTCCGTCTCCTGTCGCGCCTGGTCGAGGAGGTCGTCCACCTCCTCATCCGCGTAGCGGGTGAGGTTGTCCAGCCCGATCTGGGACGAGTGGAAGAGCGGGCGCAGGTACGCACCGGGGTCCGGCGTGGTGACCTCCCAGCCCAGCCGGAACACCGGCACCTCGGGGCGGAAGGGGCGGGCAAGGCGGCGCCTCAGCCAGGCGCCCAGCGCGAAGCCAAGGGCAAGCGGCGTCAGAATCCGTGGCCACGGCCCAAGGCCGTGCTGCCAGAATTCAGGCGCGCGCATCGTCGCGGTTCAGGGGGTCGCGGTTCAGGGAGTCGCGGTTCAGGGCCTTGGGGTCTTCCGGGCCTGTCGCCGGATGGCCCCCGTCGCGCGCCGCCGTCACCCCAAGCCCGACCAGCAGGGATTCCAGATCCATGAGAACGGCCTCGAGGATCCCTTCCTTGGCACTCGCGATTCCCGCCGCCGCCGCGATCATCTGCTGTCGCAGGGCGGTGTCGTCGAGCAGGCGCCCTGCGGTCCTCACCAGCTCCTCGGCATCGGCCACTTCCGCCGCAGCGCCGCGTGCCGCCATTTCGTCCACGATGCCGCGAAAATTGCTCATATGCGGGCCATGCATCACCGCGCAGTCGAGCCGGGCCGGCTCAAGCAGGTTCTGGCCGCCATGGGACACCAGCGATCCCCCCACAAGGGCCAGCGGGCAGGCGCGATAGAACAGCCCCATCTCGCCCAGGGTATCGGCCAGATAGATATCCACCGTGCCGTCGGGCAGGGCGCCGGCAGAACGGCGGGCGATCCGAAGATCCTGACGGGCCAGCTTGCGGGCGATGGCTTCACCCCTTGCGGGATGACGGGGAATGATGATGGTCAGAAGCCCGGGCCGGTTCGCCGCAAGGCGGCGGTGGGCATAGGCGGCGATTTCCTCTTCGCCCTCATGGCTGGATGCGACCAGCCAGCACGGGCGCTGGCCGATGCGGGATTCGAGTTCGGCCAGGGCCGTGGCATCGACAGGCAGCGGGCCTGCGGCGTATTTCAGGTTACCCGGAACCCGCACACGGTGCGCGCCAAGTTCGAGCAGGCGTCCTGCCTCGCGTTCGTCCTGGGCCATGATGACCGAAAATCCCGCAAGCAGCCGTCGGATCGTCCGGGGAAAACGGCGCCACGAGTTGAACGAGGCGCGCGACATCCGGGCATTCAGCATGGCCATGGGAATGCCACGCGCCTGGGTGGCCATCACCAGATTGGGCCAGAGTTCGGATTCGACCCAGAAGGCGGCATCGGGCCGCCAGTGTTCGAGGAAGCGACGAACCCAGCCCGGCCTGTCCACGGGTACATACTGATGCATGGCCCGTTCGGGAAGGCGCTGGGCAAGAAGCCGGGCCGAGGTGACCGTGCCGGTGGTGATCAGGACATGCAGGCCGGGCCTTGCCGCGAGCAGCCGTTCCATCAGCCGGATGACGGAAAGCGCCTCGCCGATGCTGGCGGCATGAACCCAGACCAGCGGGCCTTCGGGACGTTGGAGCGAGGCCAGCCCCCGGCGTTCGCCGATCCGTTCGGGATCTTCCCTGCCGCGCGCGCGACGCCTGTCCAGATACAGCCCGATGCCCGGACCCATCACGGTGGTGAGAAACCGGTAGAGGCCGAGAACCGGACCGAATCCGGAACGGGTGAAGGCGGCTCGCGTCATCTCAGCCGGCATGCTCGGAAGCCAGGGGGGGATCGATCTCATGCTGCAATCCGTACAGCCGGGCATAGCCGCCGCCCCGTGCGAGCAGGGCCTCGTGGGTGCCGGATTCGACGATGCGACCGTCTTCCATGTAGCAGATGATATCCGCCGTGGTGATGGTGGACAACCGGTGGGCGATCACCAGCGTGGTGCGCCCGGCCATGAGCCGTTCAAGTCCGTCCTGAACCTGTCGTTCGGAATCCGAATCGAGGGCACTGGTGGCTTCGTCCAGAAGCAGGATCGGGGCATTCTTCAGCGCCGCCCGGGCGATGGCGATGCGCTGACGCTGCCCGCCGGAAAGGGACAGTCCGCGTTCGCCGATCACCGTGTCGAAACCGGCGGGGAGCGCCTCGATGATCTCGGTGGCAGCGGCCACGGCGGCGGCCTGGCGAATCTCGTCGAGACCGGCCTCGGGCCGGCCATAGGCGATGTTGGCGGCAATGGTGTCGTTGAACAGGCAGATTTCCTGCGACACCAGGGCGATATTGGCCCGCAGCGAGGCCAGGGTGACATCGCGAATGTCGATGCCGTCGATCGAGACCCGCCCGCCATGCACGTCGAAAAAGCGGGGGATCAGGTTGATCATCGTCGATTTCCCGGCCCCGGACGGGCCTACCAGCGCCACGGTGCTGCCTGCGGGGATGTCGAGGTCAATATCGCTGAGGGTTGGCCTGTCGGCTCCATAGGCGAACCGCACCTTTTCGAAGCGGATCGCCCCGCGAACCGGGGGAAGGGCCGTGGCCCCCGGACGGTCGACGACTTCGGCCGCGATGTCCAGCAGCGCATAGATCCGCTGCGCGGCGGCAAGGCCCTCCTGAAGGTTGGCGTTCAGGGCGGCCAGCCGTTTCAGCGGCTGATAGGCCAGCAGCAGGGCGGTGATGAAGCTCATCAGGTCGCCGGCGGTGCGGGTGCCGTCGATCACCTGCCAGCCGCCGTACAGGATGACGATCATCACGGCGATGCCGCCCAGGGTTTCCATGATCGGGTGATACAGGGCACGAATGATTCCGGCCTTCAGGTTCAGGCGGAAGATCCGTTCCACCGCCTGCCTGGCCCGGCCCCTTTCATAGGCCTCCATCCCGTAGGCCTTCACATGCCGTACCCCGCCGAAGGTTTCTTCGAGCAGCGTGGTCAGTACCCCCCATTCGGCCTGGGTGTTTCTGGAAACACGGCGGATCCGGCGTCCGATCTTGATGATCGGCACGGCGGCCAGCGGAAAGATGAAGAAGGCGCAGAGGGCAAGGATCCAGTCGCGCTCGAACATCACGGCGATCAGGAAGACCAGCGTGATCATGTCCTTGCCGATGCCGAGTACGACATTGGACGCCGCCCCGCGCAGGAGATGCACGTCGTTGGTCATGCGCGAGATGAGGTTGCCGGTATGGGTGCGCTGGTAATAGGCCAGATCGGCTTCCATCAGATGGTCGAACATGCGCCCCTGCATGTCGGCGATGACACGCTGGCCGATCAGGGTCATCACGACGGTCTGCCCTGCCGTGGCCAGACCCTTGACGGCAAAGATGACCAGGATCGCGATCGAGACCATGATCAGCATGTCGCGGTTGCGATCGACGAAAATGTCGTCGATGACCGGCTTCATGATGTAGGCGATGGCGGCCGTGGAGGCTCCCACCAGAACCATGAAGACCAGGGCCAGGGCAAGCTTGCCGAGATAGCGCCGGATATGATCGCGCCAGAGGCGGCCGAGCAGCGACCAGCTTGACTGGTCGATGGCGGTATCGATCAGCGCGCTCACTGGCCGGCAACCATCATGCCGTCGATCCGCAGGGTTGGGGCATCGATTCCGTGGCGGAACTCAAGGTCGTCGGCTGCGGCAAGGTTCAAAAACATCGCGCGGAGATTGCCGGCGATGGTCACTTCGCTTACCGGG
>JBJHAU010000223.1:0-3638 GCA_050480665.1 Alphaproteobacteria bacterium
GCCAGGCTGTGAACGCTGCCAACGCCAAAGGCGCGATCGGCCGTGGCCGGAGCCGTGGCAGGGGGAAGGGCGGCAACCGTCTCGCGAGGCTGGGCGGGTTCGGCTTCCACGCGCCTTGTCGGCGGATCGCCCAGCGGGGCTTCGGCCACGGCCTCGCGAGGGGCAGGGGTAACCGGCGGTGTGTCCGCCCCGGACAGGGTCGGGGCGGCCGGTGGCGGCGGCGGGGGTGGCGGGGCAAGGCTCGCCCGCGCCGGCGCTTCGGAAGGGGGTGGGGGCGGGGCAACGGGTCTTGCGGCCTCACGAACCGGGGCTGTTTCACGAACCGGTTCGGCCACTCGGGGCGGCGGCGGGGCTTCGGCCCGAGTCTCTGGCCGAGTTTCTGGCCGTGTTTCTGCCCGTGTTGCGGGCGGCCGGGCAGCGGCTGACGGTGGCGGGGCGGAGGAAACCAGCCCTTCCGCACGGTGGACGGCGGGAACATGGCCGGGCGGAGGCAGCAGCCCATGTTCCGGGGTGGCCTGCCGGGGCGCCGGGGGTGTCGCGCCGCGACGCCCGGTCATGTCATCCCTGGTGATTTCATCGAGGACCGAAAGATCGATCTGCACCGCATTGCCGCCGCTGCCAAGGATCAGCGGACGGTCGATGGCGTGTGCGGGGCCGGTCGGCGCCAAAGGGGTCAGCGCGACCGCGAGAAACAGGGCAAGCGCCGGTGCAGGAAGCAAGGCATGGAAGTGAGGTCTTCCGGAACGGATAGGCCAGGACATAGGCCAGGACATAGGCCAGGACACGGAGATCATTGCCGGGTGCTCCCGATGGGCTGTCATGCGTTCCGGCCCGATGCAAGGGTGTGATCGAGCCCGTTTACCTTAACCTGAAGGCGTGGCGGGGAACAACAGCCTTCCCGCCCGCTCCTGGCCTCAGGCGGGCCGGGGGGTGTTCAGAATCCGTTGCAGATCGCCATGAAGATGGGCGTTGGAGGCGATGATGCTGCCGCTTTCCATCATGGTGTCCCTGCCATCGAGATCGGTCACGAATCCGCCCGCCTCGCGGACGAGCAGAAGGCCAGCGGCGATATCCCACGCATTCAGGCCCTGTTCCCAGAAACCCTCGAATCGTCCGGCAGCGACGAAGGCGAGATCGAGTGCCGCGGCCCCGAAGCGGCGCAGGCCGGCGACGTGATCCATCATGGCCTCATATTGGGCAAGGAAGCGCTTGTGATCGGCGCGGCCAAGCACGGGAAAGCCCGAAGCGATCACCGCGCTGCCCAGATCCTTGCGTCCGGACACACGCAGGCGGCGGTCGTTCAGATAGGCTCCCTGGCCCTTTTCCGCCCAGTAGGAATCATCGCGCAGCGGATCGTAGACAAGCCCCGCCAGAATCTCGCTCTGCCAGCGTCCGGCACGGCGCATGCGCTGTTCGACGGCAATCGAGATGCAGAACTGGGGCAGGCCGTGAAGGAAGTTCGTGGTGCCATCCAAGGGATCGATCACCCAGCGATGGGTTTCGTCCCGCCCTGCGATTTCTCCGCCTTCCTCAAGCAGGAAGCCGAAATCCGGCCGGGCGCGGGAGAGTTCCGCATGAAGGGTCTTTTCCGAGCGGGTGTCGGCGGCCGAGACGAAATCGCCCGGCCCCTTCTGCGATACCTGAAGATTCTCCACCTCTCCGAAATCGCGCACCAAGGCACGCCCGGCCTTGCGGGCCGCCCGTTCCATGACGTTGATCAGCGGCGATTTGGGGGGCATCGGGGCTCAGTCCCTGGCCCGTTCCACATAGGTCGAATCGGCGGTGGCGACAACGATCCGCATCCCGGTCTCGATATGGGGTGGAACCATCACCCGCACGCCATTGTCGAGCCTCGCGGGCTTGTAGCTGGAGGTGGCCGTCTGGCCCTTGATCACGGGATCGGCTTCCACCACCTCGTGCACCACATGTTCCGGAAGGGTAATGGAAAGAGGTTCGCCCTCGTGGCTTTCCACGGTGACGGTCATCCCGTCGACAAGATAGGGCAGCTGATCCTCGCCCAGAAGTTCGGCAGCAACGGTCACCTGGTCGAAGGTTTCGCTGTCCATGAAGGTCAGGTTCGCGCCATCGGCGAACAGGAACTGGTATTCCTTCTGATCGAGCCGGACCCGTTCGACGGTCTCTGAGGATCGGAACCGTTCGTTCATCTTGGTACCGTCGCGGATATCCTTCAGTTCCACCTGAAGATAGGCACCGCCCTTGCCAGGCTGGGTGTGCTGAATCTTCACCGCCACCCAAAGGCGGTTCTTGTGTTCGATGATGTTGCCGGGACGGATCGCGTTGCCGTTGATCTTCATGGGAGGTCCGCATGGGTTGGACAAAGGGGCCTGCTTCCCCGTGGAAGCGGGCGGACGCTATCAGTTTCGACCGGACCGCGCAACGCCGACGGGCCTTCAGGCCAGGCCGTAAAGGCCGGTTTCAGCCTTTCTTCGCCGGGCCTTCCGAGTCCAGGGCCTCGCGGATTCTTCTGTTGAACAGCTGAACGGCCGCGCCCGGGCCTTCCTCATGGGTCCATACGGCCCCGAGAACGGCCAGGAAATCGGCGCCCGCGGCCACCAGCGGGGCGCAATTCTCCGGGGTGATGCCGCCGATCGCGACACAGGGCACTTCCATCAGGTCCGACCACCAGCGCAAGAGGTCGATATCCGGCCGACCCTTGGCATCCTTGCTGCGGGTGGGATAGAAGGCGCCGAAGGCCACATAATCGGCCCCCTGTTCGGCGGCATCCATCGCCAGATGCCGGGAATCGTGGCAGGTGACGCCGACAATGGCATCGTTGCCCACGGTGGCCCGCGCCGTCGCATAGGAAGAATCCTGCTGGCCGACATGAACCCCGTCGCAGCCTGTGGCGGCGGCGAGGTCGGGGCGGTCGTTCATCAGGAAAGCGACATCGCGGGACTGCGCCACGGGGGCGAGGATCTCGGCCGCGCGGCAGATTTCCTCATCCGCAATGCCCTTGAGCCGAAGCTGCACGCAGGCCACATCTCCGGCATCCAGGGCTGCGGCCAGGGTATCGGCAAAGATCAGAGGATCCAGGAATTCCGGCGTGATCAGGTAAAGTCGGCAGGGGGCATCGACCACTGTCGCGCTCAGCGCGGCTCGAGAATCTCGAGCCGGTTGCCCCCCGGATCGCGGACGAAGAACCGATGCTGACAGAAGCCGCGTGCGGTGGAGGTGGCCGGTTCCGCTTCCTCGATGGCCACGCCCGCCGACAAGAATGCCTTGCGGGCGGCGGCAAGATCGGCGACCTGGAATCCAAGATGCCGGGCCTGCGAGCGGTTGGTGGCCTCGTTGTTGTCTTCCCGGCTTACACCGAGATGGATTTCTGTCCACGGCGTGTCGCAGACCAGGTAATGCGCCCCCTTGGAGCCGAGATTCTCGGGCTTGGTCAGTTCCTTCAGACCGAGCAGTTCCCCGTAGAAGGCCTTGGCCTCCTGTTCACGTTCGGGGGGAACCTGTACGTTCAGATGATCGACGCGGGTGATCATGGGCAATATGGCCTCCCTTTCTGCAAACTGCGCCTTGCGAACTCCCTTGATCGTGTTGGCTGGCCGGATGGGCTGGCGGATGGGTCAGGACTTGCCCTGATAGATCCGGATGATCTGATCGAGCATCGCAAG
>JBJHAU010000224.1:0-3635 GCA_050480665.1 Alphaproteobacteria bacterium
GTTCCCCACGGGCTTCAGAACGCCATCGACCGGATGGCGCCGATGCTGCGGTTCTACCGCCATGGCGATGGCGGTCTTGCCCTGTTCAACGATTCCGGCGAGGGCGAGGCCTGGCTGATCGACATGGTGCTGTCCCGCGCCGAAGCGCCCGGCAAGCCCCTGACCTCGGCGCCGCACACGGGATTCGACCGGCTGGCCGCCAACCGTACCCTGGTGATCTGCGATGTCGGGCCGCCGCCGCCGCCCGGTGCGCGCGATCATGTCTTTGCCGGAACCCTGTCCTTCGAGATGAGCATCGGCAAGGAACGGCTGATCGTCAATTGCGGGGGCGGGCCGGGCCTGGCTGCTTCATGGCGGCAGGGATTGAGAGCCACCGCCGCCCATTCCACCCTGACCCTGGCCGATACCAATTCGACCGAGATCTTCGAGGCACCGGGGCGGGGCAGCGAGATCGGCAAGCATCCGCGCGCCGTCACACGCCGGCGCGCCGAGCGCGACGGGGCGATCTGGCTGGAAGGCCGCCATGACGGCTATCTCAGGGGTTTCGGTCTGACCCATGAACGGCGCCTCTGGCTCAGCCCCGGCGGCGACGAGCTGCGCGGCGAGGAAACCCTGCTGCCCGGCGGGGTTGAATCCCTCGCCAGGCTGAACGGCCGCGAGGACGAGACCCCCGCCACCCCGCGCTGGCCCTGGCGCCGGGGTCGGCCCAGGGTCTTCCACCTGCGGTTTCATCTGCATCCCAAGGTTTCGGCCACACCGGTTCAGGAGGGCGGATCGGTCCTGCTGCGTCTCGCATCCGGCGCGGGCTGGCGCTTCCACGCCGAGGGCGGCAGCGTATCGGTCGAGGATTCCGTCTATGTCGGTGCGGGCGGGCTTCGCCGCTGCCAGCAGATCGTCGTCAGCGGCGGTGTCCAGGCCAGCGGCCCGCGATCCGGCGCCGTGGTGCGCTGGGCCCTTACCAGGGTTGCCGACCGATGAGCGCCGGGGCCATGCTGATGCCCGTCGCTCTGGCCCTGCTGGTGGCCCTGCTCAGCTGGCGGGCGAGCCGTCTGGCCTGCGCCCTCCTGCAGCGGCGATCCCTGCTTGATCTGCCCAACAGCCGTTCGAGCCACAGCGCACCGACACCGCGCGGCGGCGGGCTTGCCGTTCTCGGCATTGCCCTTCCGGTGATGGGCGGGGTTCTGCTGGTCGGGCCCTCCGCGCCGCTGCTGTTCTGGGCCGTGCTGGCCGGGGCCCTCGCCCTCGCCGGGCTGTCGTGGATCGACGATCTGGGCCATGTGCCGGCGCCGTTGCGCCTGATCGGCCATTTTGCCGCAGTCGGGCTTGTCCTTGTGCTGCTGCCCCCGGCCTTCCTTGCCCTTCAGGGGCTTGTGCCGTTATGGGCCGACAGGCTGTTCATCGCCCTGGTCTGGGTCTGGTTCATCAACCTGTTCAACTTCATGGACGGGATCGACGGCATCACCGGGGTCGAGACCATCGTGCTTGGACTGGGCCTCTTCATGGCCGGTCTCGTGATCTCGGGCGGCGGGGCCTGGGTCGCCATCGCCTCGGCATGGGGCCTGATCCTGGCCGCCGCCGCCGCCGGGTTCCTTGTCCTGAACTGGCATCCGGCGCGTCTGTTCCTCGGCGATGTGGGTTCGATCCCGCTGGGCTTCCTGCTCGGCTTCCTGCTGCTTGGCCTCGCGCTTTGGGGCTACTGGGCCGCCGCCCTGATTCTTCCCGCCTATTATCTGGCCGACGCCACCCTGACCCTGGCCCGCCGCGCCCTGTCCGGGGCGCCACCATGGCAGGCTCATCGCGAGCATTTCTACCAGCGCGCCGTGATCCGCGGCCACAGCCATGCCCGTGTCGCGCGGTTCATCGCCCTTGGCAACGGCGCCTTGTTCCTGCTGGCCATGATCAGCATGACCACCACCCTTACCGGAACCCTGCTGACGCTGGCCGGAGCCGGCGGGATCGTCGCCGTGATGCTGGCCTGGCTGGCCTTTGCCCCGGCGGGAAAGGCGGCGTGATGGATCCTCTTTCCCCGCAGGGCTCCAGGCCACGTGCCGCGGCCCGGGCAAGGCCGATCAAGGCAAAGCCATCCTTCCGACGCCTTCTCAGAAGCGCCACCATCATCGCCCATGACGGGATGATGGCGGCGCTGTCCTTCTTTGCCGCCCTCGCCCTGCGCCTTGGCGACAACCCCCTGGCCTATTCTCAGGAACTGGTGGTGAAGGGTACGATCCTGTTCACTGCCGTGGCCCTGGTCGTGTTCTGGACCCTTGGCCTGCATCGGGGGGTCTGGCGCTACACCTCGATGCCCGATGTCCTGCGCATCATGAAGGCGGCCGGGCTGGCGATTCTGATCTTCCTGCTGTTCCTGTTTCTCGTGACCCGGCTGGAAGGCCTGCCCCGCACGATGCTGGGGATTCAGGCCTTCGTTCTGGTCGCCCTGCTCGCCGGATCGCGCATCCTCTATCGCCTGATCCAGGATCGCGGCCGCGAAGGCCTGTTTCGGCCCCTGCCGACGGCGGATCGCATTCCGGTTCTGCTGATCGGCGCCGGGGACGAGGCGGAAATGTTCCTTCGCGCCACCGCCGCCAACACCGCCGCCCGCTATCATGTGGTCGGGCTTGTCGCCTCCGGCGCGAGCCGGGTCGGCCGACAGATTCGCGGGACCGAGGTGCTGGGCAGCCTCGACCGCCTCGAGACGGTGATCGAGAGCCTGGATGCCGACGGATTGCGGCCGCACCGGATCATCGTCAGCGATCCGGGCCTGACCGGCGCGCCGCTGGCCGCGCTTCTGACCCGTGCCGAGGCGCTTGGCGTCGATCTCGCCCGCCTGCCCCGGCTGACCGATTTCCGCGCCGGGGCCGAAACCGGGATCGAGCCGCGTTCGGTCGATATCGCCGATCTTCTCGGCCGCCCGCAGCAGGTTCTTGACCGGGGCGCCATGGCCCGGCTGATCCGCGGCAAGCGGGTTCTGATCACCGGCGCAGGCGGCAGCATCGGCGGTGAACTGGTCCGCCAGGTGGTGTCCTTCGCGCCCGACTGCCTGTTTCTGATCGATCATGCCGAATATGCCCTTTACAGGGTGGAGCAGGATCTTGAGGAATTGGCCCCAGACATTCCCCGCCAGGCCCGTCTTGCCGATGTCCGCAACCGCGAGGAAATGTTCCGCCTGGTCGCCGGTTTTGCCCCCGATCTGGTGTTTCACGCCGCAGCCCTGAAGCATGTGCCGATCGTTGAATCGCATCCGGAAGAAGGGGTGCGCACCAATATCGGCGGCACCCGGAACATGGCCGATGCCTGCCTTGCCGCCGGGGTCCGCGCCATGGTGCTGATTTCCACCGACAAGGCTGTCAACCCGTCTTCGGTGATGGGTGCGAGCAAACGCGCCGCCGAACGGTACTGCCAGGCCCTGAATCTTGCAGCCCGGGACGGCAACGGCCAACGCGCCGCAGGACGGACGCGGTTCATCACCGTGCGGTTCGGCAATGTTCTGGGATCGACCGGTTCTGTGGTGCCCCTGTTCCAGCGCCAGCTGGCGCGCGGCGGACCGCTGACCGTGACCCATCCGGCCATGACCCGCTATTTCATGACCGTGCGCGAGGCGGTGGAACTGGTGCTCGAAGCCACCGTTCTCGGCAGCA
>JBJHAU010000225.1:0-3578 GCA_050480665.1 Alphaproteobacteria bacterium
GAAGCGGCCGATCGCCCAGCCAGTGCAGGGAGGAAAGCCGCACATGGCGGCGGGCCAGGGCTTGCTTCGGGCCCACCACCACAAGGTGGCGTTCGGCATCCAGCCCGATCACGTAAAGGGGGCCATCGCCTTCCCCGGCGCGGCCGCCAATGCCAAGCCCGCGCCGCTGGCCGATGGTGAAGCGCACAATGCCCCGATGCCGGCCAAGAACCCGGCCCTCGCGATCGACGATCTCGCCCGGAACGGCGGCGCCGGGGCGAAGCTGTTCCACAACCCGGGCGTAATCGCCATGCGGCACGAAGCAGATATCCTGGCTGTCGGGCTTGTCGGCCACGGCCAGCCCGAAGCGGGCGGCCAGCGCCCGTGTCGCCTGCTTGTCGGGCAGATCGCCCAGGGGAAAGCGCAGAAAGGCCAGCTGCTCGCGGGTGGTGGCGAACAGGAAGTAGCTCTGGTCGCGGGCGGGATCGGCGGCCCGATGCAGCTCGGGCCCGGCCGCGCCTTCAAGGCGGCGCACATAATGGCCGGTGGCCAGGCAATCGGCGCCCAGATCGCGGGCGGTCTCTACCAGATCGCGGAACTTGACCGTCTGGTTGCAGCGCACGCAGGGGATTGGCGTTTCCCCGCGCAGATAGGAGTCGGCGAAATCCTCCATCACCGAATCGCGGAAACGGCTTTCGTAATCCAGCACGTAATGGGGAATGCCAAGCCGCGCCGCCACCTTGCGGGCATCGTGGATATCCTCGCCCGCGCAGCAGGCCCCCTTGCGGGCAAGGCTTGCCCCGTGATCGTAAAGCTGAAGGGTGATGCCGATCACCCGATAGCCCTGCTCTGCCAGAAGGGCGGCGGTGACCGAGGAATCCACCCCGCCCGACATGGCCACCACCACCACCGTTTCCGCCGGGGTGCGGCCGGGCACCAGCGGCGCAGAGGCCTCCGCCCCTGCGCGGCCCTGAAGCGCTTCCGGAAAGGGCGAAGGATCCGCACCGGAAGAAGGCAAGCCGATCCCCGGCGCGGAAAACGCCGAATAGCCCGCATCCTGCGGCGGCAGGGCAGAGGAAAGTGTCGCGCGGATCGTCATGGTTCGGGAAACGTCATGGTTCGGGAAACATCCGGGGCGGCGGCAGCACGGGGCGGCGGCAGCACAGGGCGCGCGCGCCGGCAAAAAGGCGAAGGGCGGCGTTCAGCCATCCTGCATGTTGTAGGTTTCCTGGGGAAGGGTCACGGTCAGCCCGTCCAGCTCCTCGCTGATGATGATCTGGCAGCCAAGGCGCGATGTGGGGGTCAGGCCGAAGGCAAGGTCGAGCATGTCTTCCTCGTCTTCCGTCGCATCCGCAAGGCGCTCGAAATCCTCCTGGGCCACGATCACATGGCAGGTGGAACAGGCGAGCGAGCCTTCGCAGGCCCCCTCGATATCGATCCCGTTGGCATGGGCGATCTCCAGCACCGACTGGCCCACCGGCGCCTCGACCTCGCTGGTGGATCCATCCTTGTTGATGAAGGTCATTCTGGGCATTGCGGAACTCTCCTCTGACGCATGATAGGGGAAATGGCAGGGCGCGCAGGCAACGTCAAGGCTCCTCCGCCGCCATCAGGCTGGGTGGCGGCGAAGAAGCGGGTGAAGGGCACAGGGCAGGGCAAGGCGGGCCGGGGCGGACAGGGCATAAGGGGTGTGCCGCGACCTTGATGCCACGACAAAGCGCGGGCGATCATCCGGACGCAGCCATGGCGGAAGCCCTGGAACCCCGGCCCTGCCCCCCGGCCGAAGGCCAGGCGGCGAGCAGGGCATCGATATCCGCATCGCAGCTTTCATGGCCAAGGCTCAGCCTGAGGGCCGAACCCGTCACCTCCGGCGGCAGGCCCATGGCTTCCAGCACATGGGAAGAGGCGACCTTGCCCGAAGAACAGGCAGAGCCGGAACTGACCGAGATTCCCGCAAGATCCAGCGCGATCACCATGGTCTCGGCCGGCCTTCCCGGCAGCGCCACGCAGGCCGTATTGGCCAGGCGCGGGGCGGCAGCGCCGATCATGACCGCCCCGGGCGTGAGGGCGCGAAGGCCTGCCTCCATCCTGTCGCGCAGGGCGGCAAGACGCGGCATTTCCCTGCCACCGGCCAGAGCCTCGCGGGCCAGCCGCGCCGCCACGCCGAACCCGGCGATGCCGGCCACATTTTCGGTGCCCGCGCGCAGGCCTCGCTCCTGCCCGCCGCCGCTGATCAGCGGCGCAAGATCCAGCCCGGAACGAAGGATCAGCGCCCCCACCCCTTTCGGCCCGCCCAGCTTGTGGGCCGAAAGGCTCAGCATGTCGATGCCGAGCCCTTCGAAATCAAGCGCAAGGCGGCCCGCCGCCTGCACCGCATCGCAATGGAACAGGGCGCCGGCCCGGCCTGCAAGGCGCGCGGCCTCGGCCACCGGTTGCAGCACCCCGGTTTCGTTGTTCGCCGCCATCAGGCTGACAAGCCCGGGCCGCGCCCCTGAACCGGCCCGTCCCGCCAGCTCGTGCAGCAGGCGTTCCATCGCGCCAAGATCCAGGACCCCGTCGCCATCCACCGGGCACAGTCCGAAGGGGGCTTCCCCTTCCGCGGCGGGGCGCAGGACCGAAGGATGCTCGATCGCCGAAACCAGACGGAATCCGGGGCGCGGACCGGCCAGGGCCAGGGCGTTGGCCTCGGTCCCCGAGCCGGTGAACACCACCTGCGAGGCGGCCACCCCGAACAGCGCGGCGACCGAATCCCGGGCCTCGTCCACCAGCGCCCGCGCCGCCCGGCCATCGGCATGCACCGAAGAGGGATTGCCCGGCAGGGCCATCGCCTGAAGCATGGCGTCGCGAACCTCGTCGCGAAGGGGCGCGGTCGCGTTGTAATCGAGATAACGGGACATGAGTCTCTCTAGACTTCCGTTGGACAGGGCTGGGCTCCCGCCGTAATGGGGGAGGCCTCCGCCGAGGCCTTTGCGGCAGCGCGATGCACCACGCCGGACATGCCCAGAACCTGGCCTTGCGCCACATCGGCAAGGCTTACGGCATTCAGGAACAGGTGAATGTGGTTGGACAGCTCCGACCACAGATCATGGGTCAGACAGCGCCCCTTGACCCCCTGACAGCTCATCGGCGAACCGGGCTGGCAGCGGGTGGCCCGGATCGGCTCGTCCACGGAAAGGATGATATCGGCAATCCGGATCGTGTCCGCAGATCGCGACAGAAGATAGCCGCCCCCGGGGCCGCGTACCGACCGCACCAGGCCGCCACGGCGAAGCTTGGCGAAAAGCTGCTCAAGATAGGACAGCGAGATCGCCTGGCGCTCGGCGATCTCCGCCAGCGTCAGGGGCGAGCCGCTGTCGTGGCGCGCCAGATCGGCCAGCGCCATCACCGCATAGCGTCCCTTGGTTGTCAGCTTCATCTGTCTGCGCCCTCTTGCATCCTGATGTCCTGCGGCCCCCGGTTTGCCATGACCTTATGTCTTGGCCTGCACGTCAAAGGGGCCTGCATGTCAAAGGGGCCTTCAGGGCTCCCCGATCTTGCGCCCGTGTTCGGGTCAGTCCGCCGCTGTGCTCCGTCCTAGTTCTTGGAAGGGTTGGAAGCCG
>JBJHAU010000226.1:0-3559 GCA_050480665.1 Alphaproteobacteria bacterium
CGATCCCCGGGGCGTGATCGCCTGGGGGCCGACCAACAATGATTCCACGGCCACCGAGGTCGATGGCGGCTATCAGGTCACCGGAAAATGGCGCTTCGCGAGCGGCAGCCACAATGCGACCTGGATTGGCGGCCATTGCAAGGTTCTGAACCCCGATGGGTCGCCCAAGACGGACGACAAGGGGCGTCCGGTCAGCCGCACCTGCCTGTTCCCGAGGGACAGTGTCGAGCTGGTGGACACCTGGCACGTGCTGGGCCTTGAAGGCACGGGCAGCGATGATTATCGCGTCACCGATCGCTTTGTCGAAAAGCGCTACACCACCTGGCGGAATTCCGAACCGGACCGTCGCGAGGATGGCCCGCTCTACAGCATTCCCCTGCTCACCCTTTACGGCATGGGTTTTCCCGGCCTTGCCCTGGGCATTGCCCGGGCCATGCTGGATGCCTTCAAGGACCTTGCCCAGAAGAAGATCGGCGGCGGCGGCAATGCGCCCCTGCGCGAGAATGCCGTGATTCAGGCCAATGTCGCCCAGTCGGAAGTTCGGCTGCTGTCTTCCAGGGCCTATCTTCTTGAAATGCTGGAAGAGAGCTGGTCGTGGTACTGCCGGGGCGAGACGCCGCCGATGGATGTGCGGGCACGGCTCAGGGCGGCTATCACCTGGGCCATGATGCAGGCCCGCGAGGTGGCGCTGTTTACCTATCAGGCGGCGGGCACCAACGCGATCTTCAAGAGCGGGCCCTTCGAGCGACGGTTCCGTGACATCAATACCGTCACCCAGCAGGGTCAGGCCCATCTGACGAATTACGAATTCGCCGGCCAGGCCTTCCTTGGCCTGTCGCCGGGCCACAGGGTCTGATCCGCGCGATCCCCGTTTCCGGAATCGAAGAAGGGCCCCTCAGGGGGCCCTTCTCATGAGATCCGTCCCGTGTGAGTTCGGGCAAGTGTGAGTTCGGGCAAGTGTGAGTTCGGGCAAGGCCCGTCCCGCCTCCCTTCCCCCGAAAGAGAAGGGGGGGCAAGCCTACCAGCGTTCGGGCACGGGATTGTCGCGGGCCTCTTCGAGGGAGGCAGCGCGCCGGAACTGTTCGGACGGGCGCAAACGCCCGGTCTCATCAACCTGATCCATCTGGCAGTAGATTTCGAACTCGTAGCCATCCGGGTCGAGGAAGTTGAGGGAAACGTTGCAGCCCGCGCCCTTGCGGCCTTCGAACATGATGGGAATGTTGTTGGCCTTGAGAAAATCGCGCGCGGCGAAGAGCTGGTCGAGTGAACTGACCTCGAAAGCCAGATGCTCCATCCGGTTGCCGGCGGAGCGGGGGGCGCGGGCCTCTGCCCGGCCGGGGACAAGGCCGATGGCATGATGATCGGCACCGCAACGGAAGAACACCATGCCCTTCTCGTTGCGTTCCACTTCCCTGAAGCCCATCACCTGGGTCCAGAAACGGACACTGCGCTCGATGTCGGCGACTTCATAGACGAAGTGGCCAAGCTTGTTCACCGTGATCGGCGAGGTTCCGGTATAGGTTTCGGGGTGGGCAAATGGATTCTCACCGGCCACTTCACGGCGCTGGTCGGCAGTCAGTTGGGTTGCCATGACGATCTCCCTGCTGAATGGGGGAAAAACCTTGAACGTGCGAAACAGGGTATGAGGCGCATCCGCTTCGGACCGGATCGGCCGATCCCGCCGGAAAGCCTTGCTCTTTACCCTTCTAGCGCACATGCGCGGGAATGAAAACAGTAAGGCTCGATTAGCCTTGATCCATGGCCTAGAATGACAAACCGCATGATGCGCATTCCGGGCCTTCCCGGCCCCGATGCGTTCCATTCCCGAAGGGTGCTTCCGGGCACCCCCCAAAACAGCGGAGGCCCCATGCCCCACGACGGACCACACGAACCCATCTGGGAAGAGATCACCGACACCACACGCAAGGCCGGTCTCGGCACCTTCAAGCGGCCTCCGATGCCCTATGACAACTTCATGGAGGATGAGGGCGTTCCCATCTATCGGGATTTCGGGATCAGCCGGGTTCAGGATCTGGAGATCAAGCCCTGGAAACGGATGGGCGGGCGTGGCGCCTTCATCCAGTTGTTCGGCACCGAAGGGCTTTGGGGAAGCTACATCGTCGAGGTTCCCGGCGCCGGCGCCCTGAATGTCGAGCGCCACATGTATGAAGAGCAGATTCTGGTGGTCGAGGGTCGCGGCACCACCGAGGTCTGGGTCGAGGGTGGCGAAAAGCAGGTGTTCGAATGGCAGAAGGGATCCCTCTTTGCGATTCCCCTCAATGCCTATCACCGTATCATCAACGCCGCCTCGACGCCGGCACTCCTGCTGGCGGGAACCTCGGCGCCCAACGTGATGAACCTGCTGGACAGCCGCAGCTTCATCTTCGATTGCGATCACGTGTTCCCCGAGCGTTACGATGGATCGCCGGATTTCTTCAAGCCCAGCGAGGATCTGGCGCCGGACCCTGTCCGGGGCCTGACGATGCGCAAGACGAACCTGATCCCCGACATCATGAACTGCACCCTGCCCCTCGATAACCGCCGTTCACCCGGCTATCGGCGGATCGAGCCGCACATGGTCTCCAACCGGTTCTATCTCTGGATCGGCCAGCATGAGACAGGGCGCTATTCCAAGGCGCACAAGCATGCCTCCGCCGCCGTGCTGATCTGCATCAAGGGCAAGGGCTACACCTATACCTGGCCATCCGAACTGGGGCCAACCCCCTGGAAGGACGGGGTGAGCGACAAGGTGGTGCGTGTCGATTACGAGCCGGTCGGCATGGTCAGCGCCGCCCCCATGAGCGGCGACTGGTTCCACCAGCATTTCGGGGTCGGCCCCGAACCCCTGAGGCTGACCGCATGGTTCGGTCCCAACAATGCCCGGGGCCGCAAACCCGGCCTGCCCGGCGTGAAGGAAAAGGATCTCGGCGCCATCGATATTCGCGACGGGGGCAACGCCATTCCCTATGACGAGGAAGATCCCGCGATCCGCCAGGAATACGAGGCCACCCTTGCGAAGGACGGGCTTACGACCCGCATGGAAGACTCGCTGTATCAGCCGCCCGATGGCGAGGGTGGCTGGGCAAAAAGCGGCTTTCAGGGCGAGGGGCGGGACTGAAGCCCTCGATCCCTGAGGCGCCCTTTTCCGTCAGCGCAAGCCCCACGGACGGGGCAGAGGGACAAGACCACGAAGGGCGGCCCCGGGGGGCCGCCCGTCTTGCCTCACCCGTCTGGCCTCACGCGGCCGGCCATGCGCCTCCGGCAAACCCGTGTTGCTGGACCAGCGGCCGAAATAGATCAGCGTTCGGCGCAGTTGAACGGCCGCACAGTCGGCATATTTTTCCGTATCAACCCCGTTCTCGATGACCTGCAGCCGGCCCCGGGGCGTGATGTGCTCGAACCGGGCGCCATCGTTCTCGCTGGTGGCCACCACGCTGTCATAAGCGCGCGCAGACGCACGGGAGACGGTATTGAACCAGAGTTGCTTCAGTCGGCTGGCGAAAGCGGTGTGGAAGAATCCGCCGTGGGTGGACAACACCAGGGGCCGTCGATGCACCCA
>JBJHAU010000227.1:0-3551 GCA_050480665.1 Alphaproteobacteria bacterium
GACAAGGGGCTGTATCTGGCCAAGCAACGTGGCCGCAACCGCATCGAAATGCCCGATGCCCTGGCCCCCGGCATGACCCCCGGCATGGCCCCCGGCATGGTGGGCGGGCTGCACGGGGGCTCGTGAAGGCCGATCCGGCCGTGGGCAGGTTTCAAGGGCGGGTCAGGGTAGCGGATCTTCCCTTGCGGCGGCGGGCCGTTCCGGCTGGAACCAGATCTGGGCGATGATCGTCGGCACCAGGCCGCTGGCGATCACGGCGGCCACCAGCACCGAATACTGCTCGCGGGTGATCACGCCGTGTTCAAGACCGAACAGGGCGACGATCGAACCGAAGGTCAGCCCGCTGGACATCACCAGCGCCGTGAAGACGCAGTGGCGGACCGAGTAGCCGGAAAGCCGCATCGGCGGAATCACGCCCATGAACTTCAGAATCATCTTCAGGCCAAGGAAGATCGCGAACAGCCAGAATGCCTCGGCAAGGACAGAAAACTCCACAAGCGCGCCGGCATTCAGGAAGAAGAAGGGGGTGAACATGGTGAAGGCGATCACCCGGAAGCGGCGGGCCAGGTCGCCGTGGGACAAAAGATAGGGGGCCAGCACCATGCCCACCGCATAGGCCGGCAGGATTGCCTCGATCTCGGCGGCGGCGGCGATCCCGCCCAGCAGGAACAGGGCCAGAAGCAGAAACTTGATCTCGATCTCGCTGACGCGGCCGCCCACCGCCGAAAAGAGCCGGGGCACGAAGCGGGGCAGAAGAATCAGGGCGACGGCGGTCGCCACGCCGAAGGCGACCAGGGCCAGATCATAGGCGGCGAAGACGATGCCGAGGGTCAGCACCGTCGCCACATCGGTGATGAAGCATCCTGCCAGGATGATCTTGCCGAGAAACGAGCTGTTGAGCCCCGATTCGACAATCACCGCATAGACCACCGCGACCGAGGTGGTGGACATCGCAAGCGCTGCGATCTGGGCTTCGGGCCAGGACCAGCCCAGCCCGTAGCGGGCGAAGGCAAGCACCCCGAGATAGGGAACAAGAAAGCTGAGAATGCCCATCCCGAGGCAGGTCGGAAGGTTGCGTCGGAAGATCACGGGATCGATTTCCGCCCCGGCGAGGAAGGTCAGCATCACCGCGCCCACCGAAGCCAGGTAGATCACCCACTCGGTCGCCTCAAGTCCGATCACGTTGCCGGCAACGGCACCGATCACGATCTCGATCATGGCCACGGCGATTCCGAGGCGAATCGAGATCAGCGCCGCAGCCAGCGCCAGGCCGATCCACAAGGCCGATTGAAACCAGATGTCGTCCAAGAATCCCCCGGTCAGAGACAGATCATGCGGTGGGTGGAAAACGGAAAGGCCCGGAAAGGACGGGCAAGGTCGGGCGGGGCCACGCGTTCAGGGCGTCCTGCCGTGACACGGGCCGGGTTCGGGCTTGCCATGGGCGGGGGGGCAGTCTATCGACAAAAGGGGGCGGACTCAATCCGATGAAGCCGCATGACAGACAGGCGTGGCAGACAGGCACCGTAACAGGCATGAAGGGGAAGACCGATGGAACTTCTGCACACGGTCATTCACGGAATCTATGTCGGTCTTTCCCTGTTGGGGATCCTGGTGGTGGTGATCGGGGTTGTCGAGGCCACGGTGCGCTACCTGCATCTTCGCCTGTTCCGTGCCGATGATGCGCTCTTTTCGGAGCAGGCCCCAAGGCTTCGGCTGCGCCTTGGCGAGCATCTCGTGCTTGGACTCGACTTCTTCATTGCTGCCGATATCGTCAATTCGGTGATCGCCCCGAGCCTCGAAACGGTCGGGGTTCTTGCCGCCATCGTCGTGATCCGGGTCGTTCTGGCCTGGATCCTGCTGCGCGAGATCGATGCCGCCCGCGCCGAAACCGATCGTTTTTCCGTCGCGGCGGATGGCGCGCGTGAGCGCGATACGGACAAGCCTGTGGTATAGTCCGCTTTCGTTAGCCCTGATGTCCGTTCCGTTGGGGGCTCGTTCCGTTTGCCGCCCGTTCCGTATCTCGAGTGTTGCATGTCCGATCCCTTCGACCTGTCCAGCATCCGCCCGCGTTCCGCAGCGGCGGAACCGGATTCCCCCCGTTTCGGCACGCTCCGCGAAGAGATCGCCGCATCCCTTGCCCGCGCCCCCCATCTCGACGCTCTCAACCCCGAGCAACGGGCGGCGGCAGAGGCGCTCGACGGCCCGGTTCTGGTGCTGGCAGGGGCGGGCACCGGCAAGACCCGGGTTCTGGTCAGCCGTCTCGCCCATATCCTCGAGACGCGCCGGGCCTGGCCCAGCCAGATCCTGGCGGTCACCTTTACCAACAAGGCTGCCCGGGAAATGCTCTCGCGGGTTGGCAGCCTGATCGGGCCGGGCGCGGAAGGGTTGTGGCTTGGCACCTTTCATGCCATCGGGGCGCGCATCCTGCGCCGCCATGCCGAACTTGTCGGGCTGCGTCCGAACTTCACGATTCTCGATGCCGACGATCAGCAGCGGCTGCTCAAGCAGCTGATGGCATCTCATGATATCGACGACAAGAAGTGGCCGCCGCGCGCCGCCCTGGCCGTTATCCAGCGCTGGAAGGATCGGGGTCTGACCCCTGATCGCGTGTCCGCCGCCGAGGCGGGCGATTTTGCCGAGGGCAGGGCGCTCGACCTCTATCATGACTATCAGGAACGGCTCAGAACCCTGAATGCCTGCGATTTCGGCGATCTTTTGCTGCATGGCCTCTCCCTGTTCACCGCAAGGGAGGATGTGCTGGCCGAGTATCGGCAACGATTCCGCTACATGCTGGTGGATGAGTATCAGGATACCAACATCGCCCAGTATCTCTGGCTGCGCCTTCTGGCCACGGGCGGGGGAAATCTGTGCTGCGTCGGGGATGACGATCAGTCGATCTATGGCTGGCGCGGCGCCGAAATCGGGAACATCCTTCGCTTCGAGAAGGATTTCCCCGGGGCAAAGGTGATCCGTCTGGAGCGGAACTATCGGTCGACGCCCGAGATTCTGGCCACCGCATCAGGCCTGATCGCCCATAACCGGGGCCGCCTCGGCAAAACCCTGTGGACCGAACAGAAGGGCGGCGATCGTGTCGTGGTGGCCGGCGTCTGGGACGGAGAAACCGAAGCCCGGATGATCGCCGAAGAGATCGAGGCGCTGGGTCGTGAGGGCACGGGCGCCGACCAGATCGCGGTGCTGGTGCGGACAGGCTCCCAGACCCGCGAATTCGAGGAGCGCTTCATCACCTGCGCCATCCCCTATCGGGTGATCGGCGGCCCCCGCTTCTATGAACGGGCGGAAATCCGCGATGTTCTCGCCTATCTGCGGCTGATCCACCAGCCCGAGGACGATCTGGCCTTCGAGCGGATCGTGAATGTTCCGCGCCGGGGCCTGGGCGATGCAAGCCTGCGGGCGATCCATGCCTTGGCCCGAATCCGGAAAAGCGCCCTGATTCCGGCGGCCGGGGCGCTGATCGGCAGCGATGATCTGCGCCCGCAGGCACGCAAGAGCCTTGCCGATCTTCTCGAATCCCTTGCCCGCTGGCGTCGCCA
>JBJHAU010000228.1:0-3513 GCA_050480665.1 Alphaproteobacteria bacterium
GCCATTGTCGGTGCACAGGGCCGGCGGCGGTGCGGCGAAGACAAGACCGGCCTCTTCGGCAAGGGTTTCGAGCGCCATCCTGAGCCCGCGATTGGCGGCGACGCCACCGGCCACCACCAGATGCCGACCCTGGGGATGGGCGATGCGAAATCGCTCCAGCCCGAGACGGGTCCGATCGATCACGCTGTCGATCACGGCGGCCTGGAACGAGGCGGCGACGTCGCATCGGTCGGCCTCATCCAGCCCGTCGGGCCCGGAGGGAAGGGTGGCAACGGTCTGGGCGACAGCGGTCTTCAGACCGGAGAAGGAAAAGCTGCAATCGGCGCGTCCCTTCATCGGCCGGGGGAAGGGGAAGCGCCCGCCCCGGCCTTGTGCCGCCGCCCTTTCGAGGGCCGGTCCGCCGGGATAGGGAAGGCCCAGCAGCTTGGCCACCTTGTCGAAGGCCTCGCCGATGGCGTCGTCGATGGTCGTGCCCAGAACCCGGTAGCGGCCCACATCCTCCACCGCCACCAGCTGGCAATGCCCGCCGGTGACCAGAAGAAGCAGATAGGGAAAGGGAATCCGCTCGGCAAGCCGGCAGCTCAGGGCGTGGGCTTCCAGATGGTTCACATTGATCAGCGGACGGTCCAGCGCCTGGGCCAGGGTCTTGGCCGTGACCGCACCGACGATCACCCCGCCGATCAGCCCGGGCCCGCCGCTGACCGCGATTGCATCCACGCCTTCCAGCCCTGTTCGGGCGTCGTCAAGCGCCTCGCGGATCAGCCTGTCCAGATGGGCCAGATGGCTGCGGGCGGCGATCTCGGGCACGACACCGCCATAGGGCGCGTGTTCGTCCAGCTGGCTCAGAACCCGGTTGGCGTGAATCCTGGCGCTGTCGTCGACAAGGGCGGCGGCGGTTTCGTCGCAGGTGGTCTCGATTCCCAGAACCAGCATCGGGACAGGCCTTTGCGAGAAGGGGCCCCGGCATGAAGCCCCCCGGCGTGACGGAAGGGCTGTGCAGCAGGGCGACAGGCAGGATGGCGAAAAGGGCGGGAAGGCGGAAAGGCCCGCCCCGGCCCGCCCCGCAAGGCCCGCATCCTATCACCGCGCCCCCTGCTGCGTCCATCGGCCGACAGCGCCCATGCCCCTTGCGCTCGGGCGGGGGGGCCACTAAACACGGATCATGTCCGATCCCGAACACCTCGCGCCTTCATCCGGGCTGCGCCTCCGCCCGGGGCGCGAATCCCTTGTCATCGGCACCCGCAAGAGCCCGCTGGCCGTAGCCCAGGCCGAACAGGTCCGGCAGTGGATCCTTGCCGCAGCGCCCGGGCTTTCGGTATCCCTGTTGCGGGTGACCACCACCGGCGATGCCTTTCTCGACCGCCCGCTCAGCGCCCTTGGCGGCAAGGGGCTGTTCACGAAGGAACTGGATGTGGCGATGCAGGAAGGCCGCATCGATCTGGCCGTGCATTCGATGAAGGATGTGCCGACCCTTCTTCCGCCGGGGCTCGTTGTCACCTGTCTGCCCGCGCGTGAGGATCCCCGCGATGTGCTGATGCTGCGCGAAACCCTGAGGCAGGCCTCATCGATCCATGGTCCCGACGATCTTCCCCGGGGCGCGCGGATCGGCACCGTGTCGCTGCGCCGGGCGGCGATTCTCCGCCACCGACGCCCCGACCTGTCGGTGGTGATGTTTCGCGGCAATGTCGGTACCCGCCTCGCCAGGCTGGATGCGGGCGAGGCCGAGGCCACCTGCCTTGCCCTTGCCGGACTCAACCGGCTCGGCCTGCGGCCTGAGGGCATGATTCCCATGGATCCCGGGATCATGCTTCCCGCAGTCGGCCAGGGCGCGATCGGGATCCAGTGCCGTGAGGATGATGATGATCTGCGCGCCCTGCTGGCCCCGCTCGATCATCCGCCGACGCAACATGCGGTCACCGCCGAACGGGCCTTTCTCGCCCGGCTGGATGGTTCCTGCCGGACACCGATCGCCGGGCTCGCCACCTGCACCGGGGCACGGGGATTGCGGATCGAGGGCGCGGTGTTGACACCCGATGGCGCCACCCGCCTCGATTCCACCATGGAAGGCACGGTGGATGAAGCCGAAACCCTTGGCCTTGCCTGTGCCGAGGCGATCCTGTCGAGGGCCGATCCGGCCCTGCTGGCCGCCCTGAAGGCATGAGCGCCGGAAGGCCCCTTGTGCTGATCACCCGCCCCGAGGCGGATGCGCGCCTTCTGGCCCGCGACCTTGAGGCACGGGGATTCGAAACCCTTGTCGCGCCCCTGATGACGATCCGTCCCCTTTCTTCCGGCGCGAAGGGGCTGGATCTTTCGGGCGTTCAGGCCCTTGCCTTCACCTCGGCCAATGGTGTGCGCGCCTTCGTCGCGGCGCTGGGCGGGCGGCCCTGGCCGGGGCTTCCTGTGTTTGCGGTCGGTGAGACCACCGCTTCGGCAGCAAGGGAGGCGGGCGCCATCCGGATCACCAGCGCCGGGGGCGATGTCGTTTCTCTTGCGGCGCGGATCGCCGCCTTATGCCGCCCCGGGGACGGGGCGATCCTGCATGTGGCCGGCAGCGTGCGCGCCGGCGATCTGGCGGGGGATCTTGAGGGAAAAGGCTTTGCCACGCGCCGTGCGGTTCTCTACGAGGCGCGGCTGTGCCGCCGCCTTCCCGAAGCCGCCGCGGAGGCGCTTCGTCGCGGCGATGGTTTCGTGCTGATTTTCTCGCCCCGCACGGCCCGCCACTTTGATAAGCTGGTGGAAGAGGCCGGTCTTGCCGGCGCGTTGTCCTGCGCCCGGCTTGTCGCGCTCAGCCCGGCGGTTGCCGCCGCCGCACCTTCGGGCTGGCAGGCGGTAGAGGTCGCCGCCCAGCCGACCCGCCCGGCCATGATCGAGGCCCTGATTCGCATGCACGGGGAATCCGCCAGAAGGCAATCCACCAGAAGGCAATCCACCAGAAGGCAATCCGCCACAGGGGATCAGGGGGGAAGGAAGGCACGCCCGACCATGTCGGATCATGACTGACAGGAACACCGATCCCGATCGCGGCCCGGAAGACGGCCCGGAAGATCGCGCGGAGACCGCGATGCCGGGCCCGGCCCGGCCCGGTTCAGGCCTCCTTCGGGGGGTGCTTGGCGGGCTGGTCGGGGCGATGCTTGTCGGGGCGGGGCTGGTGGCGGCGGTGGTCTGGCCGGGGCCTTTCCGCGACGGGATCATCGCGCGGCTGGGTCCTTCCGGGCCTGATGTCTCCGCCGAACATGCTGCCCGGATCGAGGCGCTCCATGCGCAGCTTGAGGCGCGGTTGACCGGGCCGTTGACGGATCAGCTGGCCCTGCTGCATTCCCGTCTCGAGGCGCTGGAGGCCCGCCCGGTCGCCGATCCCGCGCCTGTTGATGATGCCCTCGCAGGATTCGAGGCCCGGCTCGGATCGCTGGCGGAAGCGCTTGAGCGGGTGAAGGCGCTCACCCGCCCCGATGGTGGGGAACCCGAGGCTCTGTCCGGCCGTCTGGAGTCCGCGCTGGAGGCGCTTCGCCGGGA
>JBJHAU010000229.1:0-3501 GCA_050480665.1 Alphaproteobacteria bacterium
GTTTTTTTTTATATGACACTGATTTTTTTTAGCCTTTGGGGTAACAAACCCGTTCTGGGGTTTTTACCCCCTTTCAACCGCCCTTGTTTTTACAGACCCGCGGGCGCCGGCCAACCCCCCCTCTGGCCGGGCGCCACCCCTCTTCTCCCATCTCCCCTGTCATCCCCCCTTCATCCGTCCCGATCCTAAAACGGCAGGGCCAGGCGGGGCATCCACAGCGTTTTGCACGAGGGCCGGGAAGCGGCTAGACTGGCCCCGGGATGCAGGCGCGCGACTTCGCGTCCTCCGCCCCGTCCCTGCCGCCATTCATCCCCCCGTCATGCCAAGGTGGTCCGATGCCGTCCTATGCCGTTCCGGTCAGCCCTGCCGCGGCCCTGCCGATTATCGGTTCGCGCCAGCTGTTTCCCGTCCATCATGTCTATGCCGTCACCCGCAATTATGGATCCGCAGAGACGGGATCAGGGGGCGCTGGCGCGAGGGCGCTTCCAGCGATCTTCACCAAGGCTCCCGATTCGGTGATTCCTTCCGGCTCGTCGCTGCCCTATCCGCCGGAAACCCGGCAGCTGGAGCCCGAGGTCGAGCTGGTGATCGCGCTCGGCGGCGGCGGCGCGGGGCTTGATCCCGAGGCGGCAGGCGCGATCATCTTCGGCTATGGGGTCGGTCTGGACATGACCCGGCGCGACCTTCAGCGCATGGCCCGCGAGGAGGGCAAGCCCTGGGATACCGCCAAGTGGTTCACCGGCGCGAGCCCGGTCTCCGATATCCGCCCCGCCGCCGAGGTCGAAACCCCGGATCAGGGGCTCATCAGCCTCGATCTCAATGGCCGGCGGGTGCAGGAAGGACGGCTTTCCGACATGATCTGGAAGGCGGAAGAGGTGGTGGCGATCCTCTCGCGTTTCGTGACCCTGTGTCCCGGCGATCTGATCTTCACCGGAACCCCGCCCGGCGAATGCATCCTTCAGCCGGGCGACCACCTGGAAGGCCGGATCGAAGGGGTGGGCGCACTGTCCCTTGATATCGACCCGGCCGAAAGCGGGGGGGACGGGCAGGGCGAACAGCAGGACAGGAACGAGGACCGCCGCCGATGACGATCCGCCTCATGAGCTGGAACATCAACTCGGTGCGGTTGCGGCTCGATCTTCTTTCCCGCGCGGCAGAACGGCTCGATCCCGATATCGTCTGCCTTCAGGAAACCAAGGCGTCACTGGACAGCTTCCCCTACGACGCGATCAGGGCGATGGGCTGGCCCCATATCCATGTGGCCGGAATGAAGGGCTACAACGGCGTGGCGATCCTGTCGCGCCATCCGTTTTCCGCCACCGAAACCCTGGACTGGTGCGACCGCAACGATGCCCGCCATGTGGTGGCCCGCTTCGCCGGCGGGATCGAGCTGCACAATCTTTATGTGCCTGCGGGCGGGGATGTGCCCGATCCCGATCTGAACGAGAAGTTCGCCCACAAGCTGCGCTTTCTCGACGATCTCACCACATGGTTCGAAAGCCAGCCGAAATCGGTGCCGCGCCTTCTTGTCGGCGATCTCAACATCGCACCGCTGGACTGCGACGTCTGGTCCCATCGCCAGTTGCTGAAGGTGGTCAGCCATACCCCGATCGAGGTGAACCGCCTGGAACGGCTTGCCGCCTCGCTCGACTGGGTCGACGCGGTGCGCCGGTTCATGCCCCCGCCCGAGCCCCTGTTTTCCTGGTGGAGCTATCGTGCCCGGGACTGGGCGGCGGCGGACAGGGGGCGTCGGCTGGATCATGCCTGGGCCAGCCCCTGCCTTTCCGGGCGGCTGACCGGGGCCGAAATCCTGCGCGAGGCCCGCGGCTGGCCACAGCCTTCCGATCATGTTCCCGTCATGATCAGCCTTGAAGGCCAGCTCTAGCCCGTGCCTTCAGACGGGCCCGCGCCTGCCGCATCGATGGAGAAGGCCAATCCCGTGCCAGCACCGAAATCCAGGCCGGGTCACGCCCGGGAAACACCGAAGAAGGGGCCGCAGGGCCCGAAGCCTCCCGGGATCCACCGGTTTCGACGGGCGCGGCTGCGTGGCGATTACCTGCGCGGCGGGGCGGGGGCGCTGATCGCCCTGGGCCCCCTGATCTTCACCGAACCGGCGCCGGTGCCCACCCTGATCTTCGGAAGTCTGGCCGTGGCCTTTCTGTGGTTCCTGGGCCGAACCCTTCGCCGCCATCGGCTGGTTCTCGAAAGCCACGAGCAGGGGCTTTGCTGGCAGGGCGGGCGCATCCCCTGGGCAGAGTTGAGCGCTCTTCGGCTGCGCCGTTACGGCGGCGGCAAGGATCCGGGAAGCGGCTGGCTCGAGATGACATTGCGGGCCGGGCCGACAAGGCTTGCCCTGGATTCGGATCTGGAGGGTTTCCTGCCCCTGCTGCGGCGTGCCGCACGGGCCGCGTCCGATCGCGGTCTCACGCTGGACCGCAAGACACGGCTGTGGCTGGCGGCGCTGGGCCACGACCCGGCGCGTTTCGGCAGGCCGGAAGGCCGGAGCGCGGAGCCCGACAGCGAGCCTCGCTGAAGCATCGATAGAGGGCGAAGCCTTTCGGCGGGCCGCCTTCGGCATCTAAAGCCCCAGGCGATAGCCTCCCTTGTCGGTCAGCAGGATCCTTGCATCGGAGGGATCGACCTCGATCTTCTGGCGCAGACGATAGATGTGGGTTTCCAGGGTATGGGTCGTGACCGCCGCGTTGTAGCCCCAGACCTCGTGCAACAGAACCTCGCGCGAGACCGGGCGATGACCGGAGCGATAGAGATACTTCAGGATCGCCGTTTCCTTCTCGGTCAGCCGGATCTTCCGATCCTCGGCATCAATCAGCACCTTGTGGCCGGGCTGGAAGCTGTAGGGGCCGATCGCGAAGGTGGCATCTTCGCTGAGTTCGTGCTGACGAAGCTGCGCCCGCATCCGCGCCAACAGCACCGCGAGCTTGAACGGCTTGGTGACGTAATCATTGGCGCCGGAATCGAGCCCGAGGATCGTATCGGCTTCCGAATCGACCCCGGTCAGCATCAGGATCGGCGCCCTCACCCCGGCCCGTCGCATCAGGCGGCAAAGGTCACGCCCGTCCATGTCCGGAAGGCCGACATCGAGAACGATGATGTCGAAAGGCTTCTCGCGGGCCCGGGCCAGGCCTTCGGCGGCCGTGTGAACCGTGGTGGTCTCGAACTCTTCCAGCAGATGTAGCTGCTCGGCAAGCGCGGACACAAGATCGACATCATCGTCGACCAGAAGGATCTGCCTTGCCGCCATCCCGCTGCCTCTCCCTGGATCCCGGATCACGCACCTTGCATGATAGGCCATCGCGGGCCACGGCGAAAGACATCCGCCCGGACCCTGCCCGAACCCGGGAAGGTCGCAGCCGGAAAGGCCCGGGGCATGACGGGGATGAAATGCGGGGCGCCGGGCAGGGGCGCCGGGTCTCGCCTTTTCCCCCGGCCCGTGTTACACCAAAATCCCCCGGGCGGCGGCATCACGGCCCCGCCTTGTCC
>JBJHAU010000230.1:0-3500 GCA_050480665.1 Alphaproteobacteria bacterium
TCCAAGACCCTGACCGAGATTCGTGATACCCCCCTCGCCGAGGCGCTCGAGGAACGCTACCTCGCCTATGCGCTTTCGACCATCATGGCGCGCTCCCTTCCCGATGTGCGCGATGGGCTGAAACCCGTTCATCGGCGCCTTCTGTATGCCATGCTGAAGCTGCGTCTGGATCCGGCCGCCGGGTTCAAGAAATGCGCCCGCGTGGTCGGGGATGTGATCGGCAAGTATCATCCTCATGGCGATACAGCCGTCTACGATGCCCTTGTCCGGCTTGCCCAGGATTTTGCCGTCCGTTATCCGCTGGTCGACGGGCAGGGCAATTTCGGCAATATCGATGGCGATAACGCCGCCGCCATGCGTTACACCGAAGCGCGCCTGACCGAGGTGGCGCGTGCCCTGCTTGAGGGGATCGATGAAGATGCCGTCGATTTTCGTGAGACCTATGATGGCGAGGAAAGCGAGCCGGTGGTGTTGCCGGCCGCCTTCCCGAATCTTCTGGCCAATGGCGCGACCGGAATTGCCGTTGGCATGGCGACGGCCATTCCACCGCACAACCTGGCGGAGATTTGCGATGCCCTGCTGCATCTGATCCGCCATCCTTCCGCCTCTGCCGCGAAGCTGGCGGAATTCGTGAAGGGACCGGATTTTCCCACGGGGGGCTGCCTTGTCGAACCTGCCGAGCTGATCCGTCAGGCCTATCAGGAAGGCCGCGGCAGTTTCCGCCTCAGGGCTCGCTGGTCGGTGGAACCGCTTGCCCGCAGCCGCTACCAGATCGTGGTGACCGAGATCCCCTGGCAGGTTCAGAAATCGCGGCTGATCGAACGGATCGCCGCCCTGATGGAGGCGCGCAAGCTTCCCCTTCTGGGCGATATCCGCGATGAATCGGCGGAAACGGTGCGTCTTGTCATCGAGCCGAAAACCGGTGCCGTCGATCCCGATCAGTTGATGGCCCTGTTGTTCCAGAACACCGATCTGGAAAGCCGGATCGCACTGAACATGAATGTGCTTGATGCCGACCAGCGCCCGCGGGTGATGACCCTCAAGGAGGTTCTGGCCGCCTTTCTCGATCACCGCCACGAGGTTCTGATCCGTGTCAGCCGCCATCGTCTGGAACGGATCGAGCATCGCCTGCTTGTCCTCGGGGGCTATCTGGCCGCCTATGGCAACCTTGATCTGGTGATCCGGATCATCCGCGAAGAGGACGAGCCGCGCCCGAAGCTGATGAAGGCGCTGCGGATCAACGAGATTCAGGCCGAAGCGATCCTGAACATGCGCCTCAGGGCCCTGCGCAAGCTTGATGAGCGGGAGATCAGGGCCGAACATGCGCGTCTGTCCGAAGAGGCCGCGACCCTCAAGGCCCTGCTTGAGACCGAAAAGACCCGATGGTCGGTCATCGCTCAGGAAATCCGGGCCATCCGCAAGACCTTTGGCCCGGATACGGAGCTCGGAAGGCGGCGCACCGATCTTGCCGGCGCTGCACCGGAAATCGTGCCCATCCTCGATCTTGCCGCAGAGCCCGAGCCGCTGACCGTGATCTGCTCGGAAAAGGGATGGATCCGGGGGTTCAAGGGGCATCTGCCCGAAGAGACCGAGATCAGATACAAGGACGGCGACGGGCCGGGGTTCCGCTTTCACGGCGAAACCACCGACAAGCTTCTCGTCTTCGCCACCAATGGCCGTTTCTATACCCTTTCCGCCGATCGCCTGCCGCCGGGTCGAGGGCATGGGGAACCGATACGGCTCATGATCGATCTTCCCAACGATCATGCGATCGTGGCTCTGTTCCGTCATCGGCCTGGCCGCAGATGCATCGTTGCATCCAGCGCGGGGCGCGGCTTTGTGGTGGATGAGGATTCGGTGCTGGCGCAGACACGATCCGGCAAGCAGGTTCTGAATGTGAAGGGGGATGAGGAAGCGGCGATCTGCCGTCCCGTGGTCGGAGACTGGGTCGCGGTGATCGGCGACAATCGCAAGCTGCTGCTGTTTCCCTTGTCCGAATTGCCTGAAATGAGCCGGGGGCGGGGGGTCAAGCTGCAAAGCTACAGGGATGGCGGGCTGGCCGACCTGATCACCTTCACCCATGACGAGGGATTGAGCTGGACCCTGGGAGAGCGGATCCGTACGGAAACACGCCTTCTTCCATGGGAAGGACGTCGCGCCCAGGCAGGACGGCTGCCGCCTAACGGATTTCCGCGATCAAACCGTTTCGGATAAGGGCGATCCCGTCTTGGCCTGAGGCACATCCAGGCGTTTCCACGCGCCGTCGACAAGGATTTCGGCAGGCTTGAAGGCGGTCTTGTAGGCCATCTTGGGGGAGCCGTCGATCCAGTAGCCCAGATAGAGATGCGGTTTCTCCATGGCCTGGCAAAGGGCAATGGCACGCAGGATCATGAAGCTGCCAAGAGAGTCCCGGGAACGGTCAGGATCGAAGAAGCTGTAGACTGCCGACGCCCCGTCGCTCAGCCAGTCGATCAGCATGCAGGCGACAAGCCTGCCCTGGGTGTCGCGGAAACGAAGGCTCTCGGTGCAGATCGGGGAGTCCAGCATCAGCGCCCGGAAGCCGGCGTAGGAAATTTCGTCCATGCCTCCGCCACGATGGCGGGCTTGCTGATAGCGCTGGAAAAGATCGAAATGCGCGTGATCGGCGACAGGGCATCCCCTGTCTTCGTGAAGATCGCGATAGGCGCGCAGAATCCGTTTCTGGCTGCGACTGGGATGAAAGGCGCCCACTGGAAGGCGCAGGGGTACGCAGGCGTGGCAGCCCGGACAGGATGGCCTGTACATCATGTCCTGGAATCGGCGAAAGCCCTGTGCCAGAGCCCGTTCATACGCCTTTTGCGCCCACGGTCTGCCCAGCACCGACAAGAGGGATTGCTCCATCCGTCCGGGAAGATAGGGACAGGGTCGCGGCGGGGTCAGAAGGCTTGTCGACAGGGGAGAGGGCGTCATGGATGCTTCAGGCCAGCGTCACGGGGGGCTTCATGCAGGCTTCAGGGCGGCTCCGGGATGCGGAAGCCCGCCAATCAGTGAGCATTATGAAGCCAGATCCGTCCCGGCTGCAATCCCGGGACTTAACGGGCCTGCGTTGCCGTATCGGGGAGAAAACGGGGAAGGCGGGCATCTTCCACCACCGGGGGCGGCGGTGTGAAGGACGGTGCCTCGCGCAGGCCGGCCCTTGCGCTTGGGGGTGGGCGTGTTTCGCGCAGCAGGGTGATGGCGATCCGACGATTTCGCGCATCCTCCGGATCCTCGGCGATCAGGGGATCGGTTGCGGCCAGCCCGACAACCCGGGTGAAACGCTCTTCGGCCACACCGTAACGGGCGAGTTCCCGCCGACTGGAATGGGCACGATCCGAAGACAGTTCCCAGTTGGAGTAACGGCTTCCCTCGGGGAAGGGAACCGCATCCGTGTGGCCTTCGACCTTGATCCTGTTGGGCAGGGGCGAAAGGGCATGGGCGATGACTTCCAGAAGTTGCCGCGTATGCTGATAGGGCTCGGC
>JBJHAU010000231.1:0-3482 GCA_050480665.1 Alphaproteobacteria bacterium
TCCATCTCGCCACGGACCTGTTCCATCGCCTGATAGGCGCTGACGGCCGTTTCTGTCTGCTCGATCCTTTCCATCACGCGGGGATCGACAAAGCGGCCGACCAGAAGATAGGCATCGACGAACTGGTTGAGCCGGACAAGGGCACGGATCCGTTCGACATCCTCCGAGGCAAGATAGACGACATTGCCTCCCCTTGCCTGATCGATGACCTCGCGCGAGGCCGTTTCCATCGACAGCGAGAAACTGAACTGGGAACGTCCAAGAATGCGCCCGCTGCTTTCGAACACCACCGCTTCCGAAAGCGATCGAACGAGGGTCTGAACCTCGATGAACCGGTCGAGGGCCCGACGATCGGCAAGCAGGGCCGGGCCCTGGAAATTCAGATCATTGGCCATCGCCAGAATGTCGCCGCCGATGTTCCGGCGATGTTCTTCCAGATAGGAGAGCGCGATTTCCTGGGATTCCGTCACCGCGGTCCTGACCCGGTCGGAAAACCAGTTCTGCATTCCGAAATTGAAGATCAGCCCGGAAAGAATGGCGACGGTGAGGGTCGGAATCAGCGCAATCAGGCTGAACAGCACCACCAGCCGGACATGAAGACGCGAGCCGATGGAGCCGCGACGCCGATCCAGCCAGACCCGGACAAGCCGATGCACCACCAGACAGGCCAGGGCCAGAAGGAGCACAAGATTGACAAGCAGCAGCCCTTCGACCAGCCGCGTCGCCCTTGGGCTGTCTCCGCCCGGCGCCGTGAACGCCACATAGGTGGCAATTCCCGAAACGATGGCAAGGAAGGCCAGGGCCAGGGTCAGCTTTCCGGCACTGCCGGTCCCGAGCAACGGGGACACGACAAGCCTTCGGAACCAGTGGGAACCGCCTGAACGTTCCGGTGTTCCTGAACCCTCCGGTGTTCCTGGACGTTTCGATGTTATGGACATGCAAACCCGGCTGTGGCGGGCAACAGCGACGGAAAAGTCCGGCCCTGGACCGCATCCCTCATTTTAGGCCGCGAACGGGATGAATGTCCAATTCCTGCAGCTTCTTCCTAAGGGTGTTCCGGTTCAGTCCCAGCAGGCGGGAGGCCTTGATCTGGTTCCCCCGCGTGGCATTCAGAGACAGGATCAGCAAGGGCCGCTCGATTTCCCTGAGAATCCGATGATAGAGCCCGGAGGGGGGCAGGCCGCCATGATGAGCGGCGAAATAGGCGATCAGGTGACGCTCCACCGCGGCACCAAGGCCCTCATCCTGATCGACGGCCTGATCGGGATCGGAGGAAGGAAGATCGGCAAGCTCCGCCTCGATCACATCGGCGCCGATGATCTCCTGACTGTAGAGGGCCGCCAGCCGGCGGACGAGATTTTCCAGTTCGCGCACATTGCCGGGCCAGCGATAGGCTCTCAGGGCCGCCATCGCGCCATCATCCAGGCGCTTGGAGGGAAGCCCCTCCTTGCGCACCAGATCGAGAAAATGTCTGGCCAGGGCAGGAATGTCCTCAAGCCGTTCGCGCAAGGGCGGCAGCCGGATCGGCACCACATTCAGGCGATAGAACAGATCCTCGCGGAACAGCCCCTGGGCAACCAGGGATTTGAGCGGTCTGTGGGTGGCGGCGATGATCCGGACATTGGTGCGGATCGGCGTTCGCCCCCCCACCGTGGAATACTCGCCCTCCTGAAGCACCCGCAACAGGCGGGTCTGGGCCTCCAGGGGCATGTCGCCGATCTCGTCGAGAAACAGGGTTCCGCCCTCGGCCTGTCCGAAACGTCCGGTATGACGCTGGGTGGCGCCGGTGAAGGCACCCCGTTCATGGCCGAAGAGTTCGCTTTCGATCAATTCGCGCGGAATGGCCGCCATGTTGATCGCCACGAACGGGCCCGACCGCCTTGGACCGTAATCATGCAGCGCGTGGGCAACCAGCTCCTTGCCGGTGCCGGATTCGCCGGCGATCATCACCGTCAGATCCGTGCCGACAAGCCGGGCCACGGTACGGTAGATATCCTGCATGGCCGGTGACGTGCCGATCAGCGGCAGTTTTTCTTCATCCTTCCCGTCCGCCGGAGCGGCGGCCGGCGCGGCGGACGGGCGCGACAGGGCGCGTTTCACCGTCGCCACAAGCTCGTTGATATCGAACGGCTTGGGCAGATATTCGAAGGCGCCGCGCTGTGCGGCGCGAACCGCCGTCAACAGGGTGTTCTGGGCGCTCATGACGATGATGCGCATTTCCCCCCTGATCTTGCGGATGCGGGGAACAAGATCGAGCCCGTTCTCGTCCGGCAGCACCACATCGGTGATCACCAGATCCCCTTCCCCGGCCTCGACCCAGCGCCACAGGGCAGCGGCATTGGATGTTGCGCGAACCGTGTAACCGGCGCGCGAAAGCGCCTGGGTCACCACGGTTCGAATCGCCTGATCGTCATCGGCAAGAAGGATTGTCGCTTCGGCCATTCAACAGTCCTCCTGCACGCGCCGGGATGATCGAAAGGAACGTGAGGAAAGGTCCGCTGCGGGTTCGGATTCGCCCGGGCTTTCCTCTTCGGTCTCAGTATGGCGACACAAGGGCAGATAGACCCTGAACTCGGTCCGCCCCGGCTCGCTCGACAGTTCGATCATGCCCCCGTGATCGCTGATGATCTTCGCCACGAGGGCAAGGCCGAGACCGGTTCCCGAAGGCTTGGTGGTGACGAAGGGATCGAACAGATGCGGCTGAAGATCCTCCGGAATGCCCGGCCCGTTATCGGCAATGCTGACCAGCAGGGGCAATTGCGTCCCCAATCCGTGGCCTGGCCGATGAATGCGCAGCCCGTGCTGATAACCGGTTCTCAGCACGATCTCGCCGCCCTGTTCGGGTGCGGCTTCCACCGCATTCTTGACCAGGTTGAGAAAGACCTGAATCAGCTGATCCCGATTGCCGAGCGCCGGAGGCAGGGAAGGGTCGTAGCGCTCGACAAAGCGGATATGGGGCCCGAACCCGTTTTCGGCCAGAAGCCGGACATGGTCGAGCACCTTGTGAATGTTCACGGGCCCGTCCTTCAGGCGCGGATCGGCGGAAAAGGCTTCCATGCTGTCGACCAGCGAGCAGATCCTGTCGGTTTCGTCACAGATCAGTCGGGTCAGGACCCGGTCGTCATCGCCGGCATTCTGTTCGAGCAACTGCGCCGCACCACGGATTCCCGAAAGCGGGTTCTTCACCTCATGGGCAAGAACCGCCGCCATGCCGGTCAGGGATCGGGCGGCACTGCGGCTCGACATCTCTCCCGTCATCCGGGAAGCGATCGTGCGATCATGCAGGGAAACCACCACCATGCCCTCGTCATCGGCAATCGGCGACACCTGGATGGTGACCACGTGATCGCCTGTCCTCGGGCTGCCGAGGCCGACGCCATATTCCCGCATGCCCGCGCCACGCCTTCGAACCTGGGCGATCATGTCATGAAGCGGGCTGTCCACCGCGACGATTTCGTCCAGAGATCGTTTCGCCAGCCACG
>JBJHAU010000232.1:0-3440 GCA_050480665.1 Alphaproteobacteria bacterium
AGGGCCGGTGGTTTCGGCGATCTGCGCCGCGTGGTCGGCAAGGATACGGCGTTCGGTGCGGGTGGGGTAGTATTCCGGGGTTTCGCAGATCTTCTCGAACAGGGCCGAACCCTTTTCGTCATACAGGTAGCGGCACGGCACCGTCCGCGGGGATCCGCAAAGCCCGGCCAGCAGGTCCTCGCCCTCGTTCCGGTCGTTCTGCGGCATCGGCAGGCGGATCAGGCGGACACGCTCGGTTTCCATGGCGACGTTCATGGCATCAAGGCCCTTCCGTTTCGTCAGGTGATCCCAAGCCCCCGCGCCATCATAGGGAATGACCCGGAAAAAACCACCATGCAGGCCCTTTCCTGGGGCAGCCCGGGGAAAGCCTGTTACCCGGGCTGGTCTTGCTGGTATAGTGCGGGCGGAGGCTGGCGGCGGACGGAGCCCCCGCCAACCCGGTCAGGTCCGGAAGGAAGCAGCCGTAACGGATGCGTTCCGGGTCGCTCGCCAGTCTCCACCGGTCGGCCTGCCCGGCTGTCGAGGCCGCGGTGCCGCCGGCGCTTCGGTCCATCCTTCGGAACCACGTCCCCTCGAAACCACGTCCTTATCGGAACCATATCGGAACCATGCCCCATCGGAACCATGACCGAGCCGAATCCGCACCTTACGCCTGACCCTTCCGGGCCTTCGGCCCCGGCGCCCCTGCTGCCGGGTTCCGACGCCGCGCCCGGGGGCCAGCCCTATCGCGTTCTTGCCCGGAAGTACCGGCCCCAGAGCTTTGCCGGGCTGATCGGGCAGGAGGCACTGGTGCGCACCCTGACCAACGCCATCGCTTCGGATCGTCTGGCCCATGCCTGGCTGCTGACCGGGGTTCGCGGCGTCGGCAAGACGACCACGGCGCGGATCATCGCCCGCGCCCTGAACTGCATCGGTCCGGACGGATCCGGCGGTCCGACCCCCGAACCCTGCGGGGTTTGCGCCAACTGTCTGGGCATTGCCGAGGGTCGGCATCCCGATGTTCTGGAAATGGATGCGGCAAGCCGCACCGGGGTCGAGGATGTTCGCGAACTGATCGAAGGCGTCCGCTACCGGCCTGGCAGCGCCCGGTTCAAGATCTACATCATCGATGAAGTTCACATGCTGTCCAACAATGCCTTCAACGCGTTGCTCAAGACCCTCGAAGAGCCGCCCGAGCATGTGAAGTTTGTCTTTGCCACCACCGAATCCCGCAAGGTTCCGGTGACGGTTCTGTCCCGATGCCAGCGGTTCGATCTTCGCAGGATCGATGAAGATACCCTGGCCCGCCATTACGCGGCGCTGGCCGAAGCCGAAGGCATCGCGCTCGACGAGGGCGCCCTGCGGCTGATCGCCAGGGCGGCCGATGGCAGCGTAAGGGATGGTCTGTCGATTCTCGACCAGGCCATCGCTGCCGCGACCGGCCCTGCCGGGGGGGCTGCGATTTCCGAAGACATGGTGCGCGCCATGCTGGGGCTCGCTGATCGCACCGCCGTCTTTACCCTGTTCCGATCAGTCATGGCCGGAGAGATCGCCGAAGCCCTGGACAGCCTCGCCGAACAGCATGCTTCCGGCGCCGATCCCGAAAGCCTGCTCAACGATCTTCTGGATCTGTGCCACTGGCTCACACGGATCCGGATCGCCCCGGCGGTGGCGCACGATCCCCTGGTTCCGGAAGCCGAACGCGTCATGGGTCTGGCCATGGCGGAAACGCTTTCCATGCCGGTTCTGGCGCGATGCTGGCAGATGCTGTTGAAGGGCCTTGGCGAAGTGCAGGCGGCGCCGCATCCCATGAAGGCGCTGGAAATGGTTCTGGTGCGCCTTGCCCATGCCGCCGATCTTCCGTCGCCCGCCGATCTCGTGGCGCGGCTGGAAAGCCCGTCCGGCCCGGAACGTTCCGATGCCGCACCGGGCGAACAGGGGCCTGCGGCGGCGGGTGCGCCGGCCTCGTCCTCTGCTGCGGCCTTGCCTTCGTCTGCCCCGGCCCCGCGGGCTGCCCCGGGCGGGTTCGCAGGCCGATCCGGCGATGGAGGTCGTCCGGCCGGTGCCGCCATGATGGCAGCGCATGCCGTGGCCGTGGCGCCGATGACCGAAAGGGTGCAAGAGCGGGTGCAGAAGCCTCAGGCCCTGTCCGTTGTGCCGGAGGCCACGCCGCAGGTGGCCTTGCCCACACCGCAGGCGGTCCCATCCCTTCCGCAGCCCCGAAGCTTTCCCGATCTGGTCGCCGTACTGGAGGAGGCTCGCGAAGTCCGCCTTGCGGCCGAATTGAAGAGCCATGTGCATCTTGTGCAGTTCGAGCCCGGCCGGCTCGTGTTTCGCCCGACCCCCGGCGCCGATCGCGGTCTTGTGCAGCGTCTTGCCGGCCGGCTCGAGGCGTTGACGGGAATGCGCTGGTCCATCAGCCTGTCCGAGGAACAGGGGGCGCCGAGCCTGACGGAACAGGCCACGAGCCGCATCGAGGCAGAGAAGCGCGAAGCCGCGGAGCATCCCCTGGTGCGCGCGGCCCTGGATGCCTTTCCCGGCGCCCGGATTGCCGCCGTGCGTCGCAGCCTTCCCGCCGCGATGCCGCTTGACCCGGATGGGGCCACCCTTGAGGATGAGGGTGAGGATGGGGATGAGGATGCAGATACCGGCGGCGGGGCCGTCATTGCCGATTTCGACCATGATCCCGAGGAGGGCAGGGAATGAAGAACCTGAGCCAGATGATGAAGCAGGCACAGGAAATGCAGGCCAGGATGCAGGAGGTTCAGTCCCAGCTGGAGGAGGCGGAGGTCACCGGTTCTTCGGGCGGGGGCATGGTGAGCGTGACGATGAACGGCAAGGCCGATCTTCGCCGCATCAAGATCGATCCTTCCCTCATCGATCCGGATGATGCCGGGATGCTGGAGGATCTGATCACCGCCGCCTTCAACGATGCCAAGGTCAAGGTGGAGGCCATGGTGAGCGAGAAGATGTCGGCGGTCACCGGCGGGCTTTCCCTGCCGCCGGGCATGAAGCTGCCCTTCTGAAACGCCTGCCGGTCTGTCGCCTTTCGTGTCCTCTCCGGAAATCGATCACCTCATCAGGCTGTTGAGCCGCCTGCCCGGGCTTGGCCCGCGCTCGGCGGTGCGGGTGGCGTTGTATCTTCTGGCCCGGCGTGATTCGGTCATGCAACCGCTGGCGCGGGCGTTGGGCGAAGGGGCGGCGGCGATCCGCGAATGCAGCCGGTGCGGCAATCTCGACTCTTCCGATCCCTGCGGTCTGTGCCGCGATTCCACGCGCGATTCCGCCCTGATCTGCGTGGTGGAGAATGTCGCCGATCTCTGGGCCATGGAGCGCGGTGGCCAGTATCGCGGGCTTTACCACGTTCTCGGGGGGGTGCTTTCGGCGCTGGATGGGGTGGGTCCGGAAGATCTCAGAATCGCCTCGCTGGTGGAACGTGCGACGGATGATGCCACGCGGGA
>JBJHAU010000233.1:0-3438 GCA_050480665.1 Alphaproteobacteria bacterium
TGGCGGCGGCCTGTTCGATCGTGTCGGGCGCCCTTGCGGAACGGATCAAGATCTTTCCGTTCTTCATCTTCTGCATCATCCTGACCGGCTTCATCTATCCGATCCAGGGATCCTGGACCTGGGGCGGAGGCTGGCTCGATGCCATGGGCTTTTCCGACTTCGCCGGTTCGACCATCGTTCACTCCGTAGGCGGCTGGTGTGCCCTGACCGGCGCGATCATTCTCGGCGCCCGCAAGGGAAAATACACCGCGGACGGGCGGGTCAATGCTCTTCCCGGTGCCAATCTTCCGCTCGCGACCCTTGGCACCTTCATCCTGTGGATGGGCTGGCTCGGCTTCAACGGCGGCTCGCAGCTTGCCCTGGGCAGCGCCCTTGATGCCGCCGCCATCGCCATTGTCTATGTCAACACCAACCTGGCTGCAGCCGGCGGCGTGGTGGCTGCGGTGATCGTCGCCCAGCTGATGTACAAGAAGGTCGACCTGACGCTGGCCCTGAACGGAGCCATCGCCGGGCTGGTCTCGATCACGGCCGGGCCGGATCTGAACAACCACCTGATGTCGATCCTCATCGGCGGCATCGGCGGGGCCCTCTGCGTGATCGCCATTCCGCTGTTCGACAAGCTCAAGATCGACGATGTCGTCGGGGCCATTTCCGCCCATCTGGTGGCCGGCATCTGGGGAACCCTGGCCGTCGGCATCTTCGGCGGCGGCGATCTGGTGGTCCAGATCATCGGCATCGTCGCGGTGGGCGTGTTCTGCGTGATCGCCAGCACCGCCACGTGGCTTGCCCTGAAGCACACCATCGGCATCCGCGCCTCGGAAGAGGAGGAAGCCCTGGGGCTGGATCGTTCGGAACTGGGCCTCGAAGCCTATCCGGACTTCACCGGCGCCAGCAAGTAAGCCTGTTCGTCCTCGCGAAACGATACCTCTTCGCGAAGGCCATCGGGGATCTCTGCGATCCCATCTCCCCCGACTCGCCCGGAAGGTTCCACCTTCCGGGCGTTTTTTTCCCGCTACGGCGAGGCCGCCACGGGCTTTGCCGAAGCGGCCCGCGAAGGGTATTGTGGCCTGGCCGGGCCCGGCCCCGACCTGGTTTCACCACCAGGCCGCACTCCGGGGCGCCGGCTGTCCGTCAAACCGTCCGCAACCGGACAGACCCGGGGGATCATCACGGCCATGGCCCGAAGCCGCGCGGAGCGGGGAAAACCGCCCTTCCTGCCCGAATCCGTCACCGCCTTCCTGAAGCGCCGCGCCATCGAGGCCCTGGGCCTCGCGGTGGCGCTTCTGGGGCTTGCCCTGCTTGCGGCACTCGGCAGTTTCTCCACCGAGGATCCCTCCCTCAACCGGGCCACCGATGGCACCATCGCCAATCTCATGGGAAGGCCCGGCGCGATCATCGCCGATCTTTCCCTGCAGGCGATCGGCCTTGCCGCCACGATTCCCGCCCTGCTGCTTCTGGCCTGGGGTTTGCACATCGCCGTCAAGCGGCCACCGAGACAGATCTGGCTCAGGCTGACGCTGCTGCCGCTGGCGCTGGGCCTCGCCGCCGCAGGGTTTTCGGGACTGCCAGCCCCCGATGCCTGGCCCTTGCGCGCCGAACTGGGCGGCTATCTCGGCTGGATGATCCTTGGCGCCGGGCTGGAGGGGCTGTCGGCCCTGGGGCTGAGCCTGCCGGTTCTGATGCTGGGCCTGCCCCTTCTGGCGGCGGGGCTTGGCCTGTCGGTCTGGCTGCTCGGCATCGCCGGCTCGGAATGGGCGCTGGCAGGCCGCTTCCTTGGCCGCCTGATCCGGGGTGGCGGCCTCGCCCTGCGCGGGACGGGACGAGCACTGGGCGCCCTCCTTTCCGCACGCGCGAACCGCCAGCGCCCGGCCCCGGCAGCCGGAAGGCGACCGGGGCGAAGCGCCCCTGTCCGGCGCGAACCCCGCATGAAGCACGACACGCCGGCCGCGGCGCGCGCGGCGGAGATCGCGCCGCCGATCGAACCTCGCGCCGATGCACAGGCCGCGTCGAGACCGGCCGCGCGCGATCTTCAGTCGGCCCTGAACCTCGTGCGCGACGATGCCTATGATCTGCCCGGCCTCGATTTGCTGGCCCCGGCGCCGGACACGGGCAAGGATGAAACCCTGGGCAAGGAATCCCTTGAAGCCAATGCCCGGCTGCTGATGAGCGTGCTGGAGGATTTCGGAGTCAAGGGCGAGATTCTCCGGGTTCGCCCCGGCCCCGTCGTGACGCTTTACGAACTGGAACCGGCCCCGGGAATCAAGTCGTCACGGGTGATCGGCCTTTCCGACGACATCGCCCGCTCGATGAGCGCGGTCTCGGTGCGTATCGCCGTGGTGCCCGGACGCAACGTGATCGGCATCGAGCTTCCCAATGCACGGCGGGAAACCGTCTATCTGAGCGAACTTCTCGGCTCCGATGCCTATGAACGCACCGCCTCCCGGCTGACCCTGGCTCTCGGCAAGGATATCGGCGGGGCGCCGGTGATCGCCGACCTCGCCCGGATGCCGCATCTTCTGATCGCCGGCACCACCGGTTCCGGCAAGTCGGTGGCGATCAACACGATGATCCTTTCCCTGCTTTACCGGCTCACTCCCGATGAATGCCGCTTCATCATGATCGATCCGAAGATGCTGGAACTGTCGGTCTATGACGATATTCCGCATCTTCTGGCCCCGGTGGTGACGGAACCGGGCAAGGCGGTGGTCGCCCTGCGCTGGACGGTGAAGGAAATGGAAAACCGATACCGGGCGATGTCGGAACTCGGCGTGCGGAACATTGCCGGCTACAACCAGCGCCTGGCCGAGGCCCGGCGCAAGGGTTCGGCCCTGACACGGCGGGTTCAGACGGGATTTGATCCCGAAACCGGCAAGCCGGTGATCGAGGAACAGGCGCTTGATCTCAGCCCGCTGCCCCTGATCGTTATCGTCGTCGACGAAATGGCCGATCTGATGCTGGTGGCCGGCAAGGACATCGAAGGCGCCGTGCAGCGGCTGAGCCAGATGGCGCGCGCCGCCGGCATCCATATCATCATGGCCACGCAGCGGCCTTCCGTCGATGTGATCACCGGCACCATCAAGGCCAATTTTCCCACCCGGATCAGCTTTCAGGTGACCTCGCGAATCGACAGCCGCACCATCCTTGGCGAACAGGGCGCGGAACAGCTTCTGGGCCAGGGCGACATGCTCTACATGGCAGGCGGCGGCCGGATCATGAGGGTGCACGGGCCGTTCGTTTCCGATCAGGAGGTCGAACGGGTGGTCGAGGCCATCAAGGCCCAGGGCGAGCCGGATTATCTGGATGCCGTGACCGAAGACGACAGCGCCGGCTTCGACGGTGGCGGGGGCGATTCCGGCGACACCCTCTACGATCAGGCGGTGGCGCTGGTGCTGCGCGAACGCCGAGCGTCCACCAGCTTCATCCAGCGTCACCTTCAGA
>JBJHAU010000234.1:0-3404 GCA_050480665.1 Alphaproteobacteria bacterium
CCATCCGGGGTCAGGACGGGAAGGGTTGTCGGCTGGGTCATGGGTCTTCCCCTGGAAACAGGCCCCGAGAACCGGCAGGGCGTATGGAGTGCGCAGGATCCCGAAGCGGGAGATCTCAAGGCATCGTGAGCATCGTAGCATACCAGACCATATTGGTCCAGTATTTGTTAAATCTTCTCTAACCTGGATATCAAGTCATTGAAATATGGTGGAATTGCGGATTCGAATCGCATTCTTTCCTGCTGTGTCGGATGGTCGATTTCAAGAAGGATGGCATGCAGGGCCTGCCGGTCGGCGTTAAGGGCGATGTTCTGTTTACGATGCCCGCCGTAAACCGGATCGCCGATCACCGGATGTCCGATCGCGGCCAGATGCACGCGAATCTGATGTGTGCGCCCGGTCTCCAGCAAGCATTCGATCAGGGCCGCGCCGGGAAGGCGTTTCAATACCCGCCAGCCGGTGCGCGCCTCGCGTCCACCATGGCGGAGCACGGCCATGGTCTTGCGGTTGCGCGGGTTGCGGCCGATGGCGGCTTCGATCCGCCCCTGGTCCATCCGGGGCAGGCCCCAGATCAGGGCCCGATAGGCGCGGGTAATGCTGTGGGCCTGGAACTGGCGAACCAGCGCCGCATGGGCCTCGGCGGTCTTGGCGGCGATCATGACGCCGCTCGTGTCCTTGTCGAGGCGATGGACGATGCCGGGCCGCCGCACGCCGCCGATGCCGGTCAGCCCCTCGCCGCAGTGGTGCAGCAGCGCGTTGACAAGGGTTCGATCCGGATTCCCGGGGGCCGGATGCACGACCAGCCCGGCCGGCTTGTCGATCACGATGATGTCCTTGTCCTCATGGAGAATGGTCAGGGCGATCGGCTGGGCTTTCGGGATCGACTCCTGGGGCGGCGGTACCCGCAAACGGTAGCACGCCCCCGGTTTGACCGGTCGGGAGGGATCCCGTATCGTCTGCCCCTGGGCGGTCAGGGCGCCTTCGGCCATGAGAGCCTTGATGCGTGAGCGTGACAGACCGTCGATCTCGCCCGCCAGAAACGCGTCGATCCGGCCCGAGGCTCCCGATCCTGCGGTCACGACATGCGCGATCTCATGTAGGATCCCGGTCCCGGTCCCGGAGGCCTCTTGGGTCTCGGCGGCCACGGTCTCGGCGGCCACGGTCTCGGCGGCCACGGTCTCGGTCGCCACGGTCTCGGTCGCCACGGTCTTGGTGCAGGGTTGGTCGGGGTCGGGCAGCGCCGTCATCGTCGGGCCAGATCGTGGTCGGATTTTCGTGGACAGATTGCGGAGGGCAGAGTGGGGGATAACTTGCGCATACTCAAGGCTCTGGTGATCGGAATGGGGATTGCCATCCTTGTCGGGGCGGTGGTTCTCGTCACGGCGATCGTGCAGCGGGCAGGAAATCTCGCCATTTCGGACATTCCGAACCGGGTGGTGATTCCCGAAGGCGCGGTGGTTGTCGAAACGCGTCTCGATGGCCGTCGGATCCTTCTTCGCCTTGCTCTTGCCGAGGGTGGCACCAGGCTGATGGTGCTGGATTCCCGCAGCGGAAGGGTTCAGAGCCAGCTTGTGCTGGAGGCTCTGGCCGCGCCATGAAACTGGTGATCGAGGACTGTGCCCTTGCCCGAATCGCCAAAGCGGCCGTCATGGCCCTGCCCGAGGAAGGCTGCGGTCTTCTGATCGGCTTCCGCAAGGGGGATGCGGCCTATGCCACAAGGGTTTTCGCGACAAGGAATGTCGCCTCCGGCAATCGGCGCTTGCGCTTCGAGGTCGATCCCCGGGCCCTGATCGAAGGCCACCGCGCCGCCCGGAAGGCGGGATGGTCGGTGATCGGTCATTTCCATTCCCATCCCGATGGCCGCCCCTTTCCTTCTGCCACCGATGCGAAGATGGCTCATGAATCCGATGCCATCTGGGTGATCCAGCCGATCGCGGCCGGGGCCGCCGGAGAGCCCCGCGCCTTCCGGGCTCGGCCAGGAGGCCGGTTCGATCCGGTCGAGATCGCTGCCGTTCCGGAAATCGTCGAGGAGGCTTGAACCCCGGTGGGGAAGGGCGTAAATATGGCGCTCTGCCGCCTCCGTCCCCATCGTCTAGAGGCCTAGGACACCGCCCTCTCACGGCGGCAACAGGGGTTCGAATCCCCTTGGGGACGCCACTTCCCGGGGCCGCTTCGGGCAACGATCATCTGGCGCTGCCGGGATTCGTTCCGTTCCCTTCGGGTCCGGCACGAGGCGCGGTCCGGACCACACAGGGAGCCGATCCGACTTGGCCGATTCCCCTTCCGAGCCGATGCCTTCGCCGTTTCATGATGTTCTCATTCTCGGCGGTGGCGCGGGGGGGCTTGGCCTTGCCCTGGAACTTCCGGCCGAGGCGCGGATCGCGGTTCTCACCAAGGGGCCACAGGGGCAGGGGGCGACGAACTGGGCGCAGGGCGGCATCGCCGCCGCGCTGGATCCGGCCGATTCCTTCGAGTCCCATGTTCAGGATACGATCCGGGCAGGCGCCGGGCTGAACCATGAAGAGGCGGTGCGCTTCGTCGTCGAACAGGCGCCAGCGGTCATCGGTGACCTCGAGAGGCTGGGCCTGCCTCTCACGCGGGAAACGGAAGGCCCCCGCAAGGGACAGCCGCATCTGACACGGGAAGGCGGTCACAGCCAGCGTCGGGTGGTTCATGCCGCAGACGCCACCGGCCGGGCCGTTCAGGGCTGTCTCGAGCGCGCCGTTCGGGCGCGGGGACAGACCGAGTTGTTCCCCAACCATGTGGCCATCGACATCGTGACCATCCCGCAACCGGGAAACGGTCGCCTTCGGGCGGCCGGTGTCTACGCCCTCGACAGGGCCAGTGGACGGGTACGTCTGTTCCGCGCCCGGGCCGTGGTGCTGGCCACCGGAGGCGCAAGCAATGTCTATCTGCACAGCTCGAACCCGCCCGGGGCCACCGGGGACGGGATCGCCATGGCGTGGCGGGCGGGGTGTCGGTTGGCAAACATGGAATTCACCCAGTTCCATCCGACCTGCCTTGCCGTGCCGGGAGGGGACGTCTTTCTGATGAGCGAGGCGGTACGTGGCGAGGGAGGCAGGCTTCTTCTGCCCGATGGAACGCGCTTCATGGAAGCCTTCGATCCCGCCGGCGAACTGGCCCCGCGTGATGTGGTGGCCCGCGCGATCGATCATGAAATGAAGCGCCTGGGCCTTCCCCATGTCGAGCTGGATATCAGCCATCGGGGCCGGGGCTTTGTCGAATCCCATTTCCCGATGCTGGCGGAAACCTGTCGGCGCTTCGGCTTCGATCTTGCCTCAGGCCCCGTGCCGGTCGTTCCCGCTGCCCATTATACCTGTGGCGGGATCATGACCGACCTGCGGGCCCGCACCGATCTCGACGGGCTCTATGCTGTCGGGGAA
>JBJHAU010000235.1:0-3391 GCA_050480665.1 Alphaproteobacteria bacterium
TTGCCCTTCCCGGCTTGTACTTGCCGAAGGCCCTCCCTGGCATGGCCGGCTTGGCGCCGGTTCCTTGTGGGGCGCACAATAGGCAGAAAATCCGTTCCACGGCAACGGCCATTCACAAGAAGAGGCCTTTCCCGTGACTCTTTACAGATCCTTACGGCAAATCACGGATCCACACGAAAAAAATGCGCGAGGGCCCCTGCGCCCCTCGGGGAAAGGGGCCTTCTTTCAGGGGAAGGCGGGATCAGGCAAAGGTGATGACCGGTTTCACGATCTCCAGACGATCCATGGCCCCGAGGGCGTCGTTGATCTCGTCCAGCCGGTAGCTCTTGCTGATCATGTCCTCGAACGGGTAGCGGTCGCGACGCGTGGCGAGAAAATCGATGGCCTGAAGCCAGTGACGCGGCTCGCCCGAGCGGACCGTAAGGTAGGTCATCTCCTGCGGCAGGGATTCCACGGCAATATTGGCCTTGCCGCTGACGCCGATATGCACGAATCGCCCACCATCGCGCAGCATGGTCAGCCCCTCGGGCACCGCCTGGTTGACCGCCGCCTGAATCACGATATCGGCGCCGCGCCCTTCGGTATGTGCGCGAACCCAGTCGCGCCGGTCGGCAGGATCGGTGACCTCCTCGATGTTCAGCACATCATCGGCCCCCATCTTCCTGGCCACGGCCAGTCGGTTCGCCGGCGCGCCGATCACCAGAACCTTCTTCGCCCCGTGATCGCGGGCGACCGCAGCGGAAAAGTTTCCGAGCGGCCCGGAGCCCTGGATCACCACGGTTTCATGGCTCTTGATCGCGCCCAGCCTGTCGAAACCATGCATGACCGTGCGATAGGCACAGGCCGAGGCGGCGGCCGAGGCCGAGGAAACCTCCTCCGGAACCTTCACGATCAGGCATTCCGGGGGCACGAACATGTATTCGGAGCAGCTTCCCAGCAGATATGGCGGCTGATCGGAGCGGTTGTGCCCCCAGGACGCGCGGTTGGGACAGATGCAGGGCTGCACGGCCACACTGCAGTAATAGCAGGAACCGCAGGAGACATAGCTCCAGACCACCCTGTCGCCCGGCTTCACGGGCTGGCCGAGAATGTCGGTCCGCTCGCCATGGATTTCCTCGATGATTCCACAAGGTTCATGCCCGGTGATGATCGGCAGGCTGTCGCCCTTGGGCAGCGGACCATGCCAGCGATGAACATCGGTTCCGCACAGGGTGGACGCGACCATGCGGACCAGAAGGCTTCCCGGCACGAGATCGGGCATGCGAACCCGATGAATCTCGAGCGGCGCGTTGTGGGCGGTGATCACGGCGGCACGACAATCCTGCATGGTGGCTCTCTCCTGTCCTGAACGGTTGTTCCTGTCCTGGTCGGTGATCTCTTGGTCGGTTATCGGTCAACCTTGGCCCTGCGTGCGGGGCGGGGGGCCAGTTCCTCTCGCAGGAAACGGAAGCTGCGCGCATAGGACAGGGCAGCAGCCTCGCGGCGCTCTTCGGGCAGATCGGCCGACGCCGACACGGCATCGGGCGCGATCTTGGCAAAACTCTGCTTCATGCCTTCATAGACATGGCATTCATGGGATTTTCCCAGCCTGTCCAGCGCCCCGGTGAAGGCGGCGACCTCTTCCCTGATCACGATCCGGTCGCGGCTGCCGTAATGGCATTGCAGCTTGCAGGCGATCCCCTCCAGGTCGCGGGGATCGGGGTAAAGGCTCTGATGGTAGATGACCGCCGCGGAAATCGCGGGCCCCCTTGCGGCAGCAAGAAGGGCGAGCCCGCCGCCCAGGGAAAAGCCCATCACCCCGATGCGCCCATCGGGCCCGACGCCGTCGAGGGTGTGAAGATAGGCCACGCCCTCCAGCACGCGATCCACGGCGCGATCGAAATCGAGGCCATTCACGGCCAGAAGCCGGGCCATCCTGTTGGGGGCCACGGGGCCGAGAAGATCGGGCGACAGCGCCACGAAGCCGGCCTTCGCGTAAGTGCGTGTGATGTCCTTCTGGGCCCGGCTCAACCCGTTCATGCCGGACAGGAGAACCACCGCCGGCCACGGTCCGCCCGCCCCGGGCCGGGCCAGAAAGGCCGGGGTTTCCCCATCCCGCCCCGGATAGGTAAGATCCTGCTGAATCAGAGGCAGGCTATCCGGATCCGATTCCGGGGTGTTGTGTCCCATGGCCGTCTTCAACCGGCTTTCCGCGCCAGTTCCTGATGCAGGAAGGCGTAGCTGCGCTCATAGGAGAGATCGGACGCCGCATGCTGTTCCGCCGGAACATCGGCATCCGGGGTGATCTGGGCAAAGCTGTGGCCCATCCCTTCATACCAGTGGCATTCATAGGGCGTGCCGAGCGTATCAAGGGCCCGGGTGAAGGCATCCACCTCGGCCTTCGGTGTCGAATGATCCTCGGTGCCGTAATGACATTGCAGCCGACAGCCGATGCCTTCCAGTTCGCGGGGGTCGGGAAACAGGCTCTGATGATAGATCACCCCGGCGGAGAAGGCATCGCTGCGCGCCGCCGCCAGAAGGGCCAGGCCGCCGCCGAGGCAGAATCCCATGATCCCTACCCGGCCCTCGGCCCCGACCCAGGGAAGGCTGCGCAGGAAGGCAACGCCGCCGATGATGCTGTTGGTGGCGGCGTTGAAGTCCAGGGAATTTTTCGCCAGAAGCCCGGCGGTGCGGTTGGGCGGGGTGATCCCCCCCATGTAGTCGGGGGAAAGGGCGACGAAACCGGCACGGGCGAAGCGGCGGGTGATCTCGCGCTGGACCCAGGTCAGCCCGCCCATGCCGGAGAGGCAGACCACCGCAGGCAGATTGCGGCCTTCCGCCGGCCGGGCGATGAAGGCATCGGTATAGACCCCGTCGGTCTCATAGCCGGCGTGCAGGGAAAAGATTCGCTCGCCCGTGATCGCGCGGCCCGATCCCGCCTTTGTGGTGTTTCGTCTTGCCATCGGTGAACAGGCTCCCCTCTTTGCACGGTGTTGCACGGCGTTGCGCGGCGTTGCACGAAAGCTTTGAACGGAAGGCCGGAAGGACACACCGGGGCGATCCCCGGGGCGGTTCGGCGCCGAGGCACCAGGCATCGGCTGGCCCAGTGTGCCTCACTCCGTCCGGGGCGTCAAAGGGGGGAACCCGCTGCGGCGTGGCGACCTTGGAGCGGAGCCGTCCGGGCCCGGCCGTGAGACGACCATTCAACGCCTGAACAGGGCGCGGGGCCCATCGCGGAACAGGGGGGAAGAGCTTAGGGAGGAAGAACTTAGGGGGGAAGGGAAGGCAGATGAGAGGCTGATGAGGCAGACACTTCCCTGAGTCTTTGAGAAGATCAAGGCCGGCAACCCGAAGCCCCGGAGGCAGCGGATTCAAGGCCGGCCTTGATCGTTCCGGGCCGGACCGCGATTCC
>JBJHAU010000236.1:0-3371 GCA_050480665.1 Alphaproteobacteria bacterium
AGTCGACAGGGATGAAGAGGACGACGGTGCCGCCGATGGCGACGGCCAGGCGCGCGGCTGGAGCGGAAAGCGCCTGGTGCTGTTCATCGGTGCGCCGGTGGTTTTGCTTCTGGCCATCGGCGGGGCACTGTTGATGACCCCCATGGGGGGAGCCCTGTTCGGCAAGACCGAGGTGGATCAGGCGACCGCGGAAAAGGAGGCCGAGCAGCGCGCCCGCACAAGGGCCGTGTTCTTCGATCTGCCCGATATCCTTGTCAACCTGAACGTGTCCGGGGGTCGGTCAAGTTTTCTCAAGGTCAGCATCAGCCTGGAGCTGTCCGGCGCCACCGATGTGCAGATCCTGGAACAGATGATGCCGCGCATCGTCGACAATTTTCAGGTCTATCTGCGGGAATTGCGTGTGGATGACCTTCGTGGATCCGCAGGAATGTATCGCCTGCGCGAGGATCTTCTGCGACGGGTCAACGAGGTCAGCCGCCCCGTCGTGGTGCGCGACGTTCTCTTCAGGGAAGTTCTGGTTCAGTAAGCAGCCATGAGGCCGGGGGCCGGTTCGGTCGCCATGGCGGATCAAGAGGCGTAAGGCATGTCGGAAATGACCACCGATCAGGATCGGAAAGAGGCCCCCCCGGGCGCGACCGATCAGGAGGATCTTGCCGCACAATGGGCGGCGGAAGAGGATGGCCGCGGCTCCGACGAGGGGGAAGGAGAAGAGCAGGGCCGCGTTCTCGATCAGGACGAGATCGACAATCTTCTGGGTTTCGAGGACAGCCTCGGCGAGGACCAGTCCGGGATCAGGGCGATCATCAATTCGGCGCTCGTCTCCTACGAACGCCTCCCCATGCTCGAAGTCGTCTTCGACCGTCTGGTTCGCCTGATGACCACAAGCCTTCGCAACTTCACCTCCGACAATGTCGAAGTGACCCTCGACAGCATCACCTCCGTCCGGTTCGGCGATTACCTCAATTCCATTCCCTTGCCGGCGATGATCAGCGTGGTCAATGCCGAGGAATGGGAAAACTACTGCCTTCTGACGGTAGACAGTGCCCTGATCTATTCCATCGTCGATGTCCTTCTGGGCGGGCGGCGGGGAACCGCAGCCCTGCGCATCGAGGGACGACCCTATACGACGATCGAGCGCAACCTTGTCGAACGGATGATTCATGTGATCCTTGCCGATCTTTCGGCGGCGTTCGATCCCATCAGCACGGTCAATTTCCTTTATGACCGGCTGGAGACCAATCCGCGCTTCGCCACCATCGCAAGACCTGCCAACGCGGCGATCATGGGTCGGTTCCGGATCGACATGGAGGATCGCGGCGGCAAGGTGGAGCTGGTGATTCCCTATTCGACGCTCGAGCCGGTTCGCGACCAGTTGCTTCAGATGTTCATGGGCGAAAAGTTCGGCCGCGATGCCATCTGGGAAGAGCATCTGGCGACCGCATTGTGGTCCACCGATATCGGGGTCGATGCGGTTCTGGATGAGCAGACCATGTCGCTCAAGGATGTGATGGCGCTCGAGGTGGGCTCGCGGGTGGTCTTCAATTGCCCGCAGGATCCGGAAATTTCCCTCCGCTGCGGGGGCAGAACCCTGCTCACGGGGCGCATGGGCAACCGCCGCGGCAATATCGCGATCCGGGTGGAAGGCAATCATCTCGCAAGGTCGGAAAAGTCCGAGAGCAACCGGGGGCACGGCTGATGGCGGCGCTTGCACTTGATCTTCTCGTGGTCGGGCTTCTGATCGGAACCATGGTCTACGCCGCCATCCTGAACCGGAGACTTGCGGCCCTGCGGGGCGATCGCGAGGCGATGTGCACCCTGATCGCCGAATTCGGTGCTGCGGCCGATCGGGCCCGTGAAGCGACCGAAGCCTTGCACGCCCTGGGCAACGATACGGCCTCCCGTCTCGATCTCCTCAATCGGGAGGCCAGCGCCCTTGGCGATACCCTGGACGTGCTGAGCAAGCGCGGGGATGCCGTGGCGGCACGGCTCGATGGGGCTCTTGCAAGGGCCGGTTCCCTGCTTCAGGGCGATGGCGCGATGGCCATGGAACGGTCTGGCCGGGGCAGCCATTCCGTCGCCCGCAACGCTGGCAGGACCGCATCATCGGAGGATTCTTCAAGGCGCAAACGCGAAGAAGCCCTGTCTTCCGGTGCTGCCACCTCTTCCTCTGCCACCTCGTCCGACACCGTTGCGGGCCTTCCCCGCACAGGCAAGGCCCGGCCTTCCGGCTCCCGGTCGGCGGATCAGGTTCCCCTTGGCGACTCCCTGCGCCGGATTCTGGAGCAGGCACGATGATCGGCAGCCTTCGCTGGCCTGTCTCCTTTCGCCTGTTGCCGGTTCTGATCCTGACCGCAGGCCTGATGCTTGGCCTGAAGCTGATGGATCTGGCCGGTCGCGGAGAAACCGGGCTGTCCTCTGTGGCCATCGCCCAGAATATCGATCCCCCGGCTGCGGAACGCGCCGGCGCTGCGCCGCCTGAACCCGATCGACCCGCGAACCGGGATCCCGACACCGAACGTGCGGGCACCGGATCGGGCTTCCCCGACGATCCGACCCTTTTCACCCAGGCGGAAATCGATCTTCTTCAAACCCTGGCCGGCCGCCGGGAAACGCTGGAGCGGCGGGAAAACGACCTGATCCTGCGCGAAAGGCTTCTGGAGGCGGCGGAATTGCGCATCGACCGGAAGATCGGCCAGCTCGCGGCGATTCAGGCGGATCTTCGATCCATGCTGAAAACCTACGATGAAACCCAGGAAGCCACGCTGGAATCGCTCTCCACCATCTATGCCCGCATGAAGCCGAAGGAAGCGGCCCGGATCATGATGGAAATGGAAGGCCCGATCCTTCTTGATGTGCTGGAGCGCATGCGAGAGGCCGTGGCCGCCAACATCATGGCGAATCTGAGTCCCGAAAAGGCCAGGGACATCACCATGGAACTGGCCTTGCGGCGCCGCTTCCAGGATGACGCGAAGCGGATCCTTGAGGCAAGCCGCCCTGCCGCCCCCGATGAGGTGCCAGCCGCACGGGCACAGCCTGCGGCGGCCCCCGAGACGGGCGCTGCGACCGTGCAGGAAGGCGATCCCCGGGGGGCGCCACCGATGACCCGTCCGGGGCAGGGCGCGGCGGGGCCATGAATCCGGCCCGCCCTTCCGGTTCGTTCCGATGGCCTACGGTTCCTTCCGGGCATTTCCGGCCGGGCATTTCCGGATGCTTCGGCCGGGTCCGGATCGCCAGGGCGTGAAAAAGGGTCGGAAAAAGGGTGCGAAACAGGGTGCAAAGAGGCGGGTCCCGCGCCCCGTTTTACCCGCCGTTAACCAGCGTCGGTTAGGGTCTGGTCGTGGTTCAGTCGAGGGGGGGCAACAGGACCGCGA
>JBJHAU010000237.1:0-3307 GCA_050480665.1 Alphaproteobacteria bacterium
CAAGAGTGGCCGAAATTCCCCAGATCCGCGAATTGAATATTGGCCATTTCCTGATCGGAGAGGCGATCTTCTGCGGCCTTGATGCGGCCATTCGCCGCATGCGCAAGGCGATCGACACGGCCCGCAATCGCGGCGAATCCCGTTGATGGATCGATCCGGACCGCGCCCCATGCGGGCCCTTAAGTGCCATCCGGCCCCGGTTGCGATGTCATGATCATCGGAATCGGCAGCGATCTTGTGGATATGCGCCGCATCCGCCGCGTGATCGAACGGTTTGGCGACCGTTTCCTCAACCGTGTCTATACCGGGGCAGAAGTAAGCCTTGCGGAATCCCGCAAGACCCGCGTGGAAACCTATGCCAAACGCTTCGCGGCCAAGGAGGCTTGCGCCAAGGCGCTCGGAACAGGCTTGCGCCGGGGGGTATACCTGCGCGATATGGGGGTTGTGAATCTCAAGGGGGGGCGTCCGACCATGGTGCTTACGGGGGGAGCCTTGCGGCGTCTGGACAGTCTGGTGCCGGAAGGGTGGACGCCCAGAATCGATCTGAGCCTTTCGGACGAACCGCCGCTGGCGCAGGCTTTCGTGGTGATCAGCTGCCTTCCCGATTCCGGCCCATCGGGAAGAGAAGGATGATTCCCATGCTTGTGAACCCTGTTCGTGGTGTGCTGTCATGAATGGCAACGGTTCGAGACGGCCGCCACAAGGGGGGTGGCGCGATACCGTCAAGACAGTGCTGGTTGCGGCGCTGATTGCCCTCGGTATCCGCACCTTTGCCTATGAGCCTTTCAACATTCCGTCGGGATCGATGCTGCCGACCCTTCTTGTCGGCGATTATCTTTTCGTTTCGAAGCTTTCCTACGGATACAGCCGACATTCCTTTCCCATGGGCCTCGCGCCCTTTTCCGGTCGTATCTTCGCCAGCGAACCGCAACGCGGCGATGTGGCCGTGTTCAAGCTTCCGACCGACAACAGCACCGATTACATCAAGCGAATCATCGGACTTCCCGGTGACCGGATCCAGGTGTTGGGGGGGCGTGTCTTCCTGAACGATCAGCTTCTGGAGCGCCGCCTTGTCCGCGAGGAATGGCACAGGGATGGGTGGGGAACCGCGCAGCGCCTGAGTCTGTATGAAGAAATCCTGCCTGACGGGCGAAGCTACCGGATACTTGAACGCAGCGACGATGGCCCGCTGGACAACACACCGGTCTATACCGTGCCGGAGGGGCATTACTTCGCCATGGGGGACAATCGGGACAATTCGCTGGATTCCCGGGTGCTGGCGCAGGTCGGTTACATTCCTCATGAAAATCTTGTGGGGCGGGCCTCGTTCCTTTTCTTTTCCACCGATGGCTCGGCCCGCATATGGGAAGTCTGGAAATGGCCCTTTGCGATCCGCTACCAGCGCCTGTTTTCCGGCATTTCCTGATGCCGAACCTTGACGGCGCATGAAACAGGCCCGGCCATGAACGAGAAGCCGGCCCCGAAGGCGGCGGGATTCGCACGCAGCCTTGGGCATGTCTTTCGCGACCCATCCCTGCTCGAAGAGGCGCTGACCCATCGCAGTGCGGCCCAGGCCGATCCGGCCCTTTCGGATAACGAGAGGCTCGAATTCCTCGGGGATCGCGTTCTCGGTCTTGTCATCGCCGAACGGTTGCTGGAAATCTATCCGACGGAGCGTGAAGGGGCACTGGCACAACGCCTTGCCCGTCTGGTCAGCCGCGAAACCCTTGCATGTGTTGCGGCGGAACTGGACCTTGGCCGCTTCCTTCGGCTTGCGCCCGGCGACGAACGGGCCGGCGGGCGCGACAATGATACCCTTCTGGCCGATGCCTGCGAGGCGGTGATCGCCGCCCTGTATCTGGATGGAGGCCTCGATGCGGCGCGGGGCTTCATCGTGAACCATTGGGATGCCCACCTCGAACGGCCGCTTGGCGAAAGCCGCGATGCCAAGACCCGGCTTCAGGAATGGGCCCAGGCGCGCGGGCTTGCGGTTCCGGACTATCGCGAGATTGGCCGCACAGGTCCCGCCCATGCTCCCCGGTTTCTCATCGAGGTTCGGGCAGCGGAGGATCTGTCGGCGCGCGCAGAGGCCGGCTCCAAGCGAAAGGCGGAACAGGCCGCGGCAGAGATTCTGCTTGAGGCCATCCGCAAAAGGAAGGCGCAGGATTGATGATCACGAGACATGACACCACCGAGGGCCTTGATCCTGCCCCCGAAACGCGCTGTGGCCTGATCGCCCTGGTGGGGGCGCCCAATGCCGGAAAATCGACCCTGCTCAACCGCGTGGTCGGCGCCCGGATCGCCATCATCACCCCGAAGGCCCAGACCACCCGCACCCGGATGACGGGCATTGCGATTTCAGGGACCAGCCAGTTCGTGTTCATCGACACGCCGGGCATCTTTGCGCCCAAAAGGCGGCTCGACCGGGCCATGGTGGCTGCGGCCTGGTCGGGAATCGAGGGGGCCGATCTCGTGGTTGTTCTGGTTGATGCGCATCGCGCCGCCAGAACCGAAAGCGGAATCGATCCGGAGACACGGCTTGTTCTTGACGGTCTGAAGGCGCGCAACCTGCGGGCCCTTCTTGTGCTGAACAAGATCGATACCCTCGCAAGGGATGAGTTGCTCCGCCTCGCCCAGGCGTATGACGACACCGGTGTGGTGACCGATATCTTCATGATCTCGGCGCTGACCGGCGATGGCGTCGAGGATTTCATGACCCGTCTCGAAAAGCGTCTGCCTCCGGGGCCATGGCTGTATCCGGAGGATCAGCTGACCGATAGCCCGTTGCGCCAGCTGGCCGCCGAAATGACCCGAGAACAGGCCTTCCTTCAGCTGCACCAGGAAATTCCCTATGGCCTCACCGTCGAAGGAGAGGGCTGGGAGGAACGCGAGGACGGATCAGTCCGGATCGATCAGGTCATTCTCGTTGCCCGCGAGTCGCACAAGGGCATGGTTCTCGGCAAGGGGGGAAGGCGGATCAAGGCAATAGGGGCGGGGGCCAGGGCCGCGCTGGAAGCCTTGCTGGATCGCCGTGTGCATCTGTTTCTTTATGTCAAGATTCGCGCAGACTGGATGGAAAGACCCGAGTTCTACCGTCAGTCCGGCCTCGATTACGGACATTGATCGAATCGGATCGGGTGTTCGGCGTCCCGGCGGCCAGAGCCGTAATCCTTGCCTTTTGGGGGGGATCCCGCTCAGGCTGGATGCGTTTCCCGGGCCAGAAGCCCGGTGGCTTCGTTCAAGGCCTCGATCACGATCTCGGCCGCGCCCTCATGATCCATCAGGGCGGCGATGAAGGCATGGGCAT
>JBJHAU010000238.1:0-3251 GCA_050480665.1 Alphaproteobacteria bacterium
GTCAGGGAATGCGGCACCTCCTGTCCATGCGCGGCCATCAGGACGGCATCGCCCAGAACGTCGCGGGAAGGGCCATCCGCACAGATGCGTCCCTGATCGATCAGCACCACGCGAGGGCATAATTCGAGAAGCATCTCCAGATCATGGCTGGCGATCAGCATGGCCTGATCCCTTTCGGAAAGAAGGGTCATCAGCCTTCGGCGGTTTCGCAGATCCAGGGCGGCGGAAGGCTCGTCCAGAAGCATCAGGGCGGGACGCATCACCAACGCCCCGGCGATGCAGGCACGCCGTTTCTCGCCGCCGGAAAGCCTGTGCACCGGGCGCGCCTCCAGCCCCTCAAGACCGCAGGCGGCGATGGCCTCTCTCACACGGAAGGTGACCTCTGTGTCCGGCAGGCCCATGTTGCGCGCGCCAAAACCCACATCCTCTGCCAGGGTGGGGCAGAAAAGCTGATCCTCGGCCTGCTGGAAGACCAGGCTCAGATCCGGCTGGAAGGTGCCGGTTTCAACAGCCTTGTCCCGAAATCGGACGGCGCCTTCCTGCGGCGCAAGAATCCCGGCGATGGTCAGGAACAGGCTGCTCTTGCCCGAGCCGTTCGGCCCGACAAGGCCGACGCGCTCGCCCGGCGCGATACAGAGGTTCAGGCCACGCAGCACCGGCGCCTGGCCCGGCCAGCCGACCGATAGCCCATCGGTCAGCAACAGGGTCATGCGCCGCGATCCAGCACAACCAGAACCACGGCAAGGGCAAGCGAGGCGGCAAGGGCAGCCCACTCGCGAAAATGCAGGGGCAAGGGCGATGGTTCTGCACCGGAGCCATATCCCCGCAGCCGCATGGCCGACCACAATCGTTCGGAGCGGCTCTGCGCCCGGATCAGGCAGGTGGCCAGCAACAGCGCATGATCGGGCAGATCACGCAGGCGCGACCTGCCGCCACGCAACCGCCGCGCCAGCCTTGCGCGATGCAGTTCATCGGTTGTTTCCCCCAGATAGCGGAGGGTCAGGAAGGCAAGATCGGCCATCACACGAGGAAGGCGCAGACTTCGCAATGCCGCGACGAGTTCGAAGGCCGAAACCGGAACCAGAAGGGTCAGGGTAATCGCCACGATCGCCAGCAGCCGCGTGGCCATCAGCAGGCCGGCCTGCATACCTTCGGCATGGAGCGTCAGGGGACCGAACCGCGCCATGGGCGTGGTTCCGGACAAGAGTGGCATCAGGATCATGATCGCCAGCGCCAGAACCACGGGAACCTTCAGACGACGAAGGATTTCCCCCCGAGAAGGCGAGGTCAGAACCATCAGCGCAGCGCCTGCGGCCACGACGGGAAGCCAATCCATGCCTTGAATCGCCGCAATCGCGAAGGCCAGCACCAATGCCATCAGAAGCCGCGCCCGGGCGGCAAGCCCCGGCAGGGGCGCCCGGGCCGGTATGGAAAGCTCAGCCATGGGGCAACAACGCAGGTTCGATCCGCCGCAGAAGCCGCAACAGCATCACCACGATCACGCCTTCAGCCAGAACAAGCGGCAGACTGGCCAGCAGAAAGATTCCCAGGGCCGCGCGTTCCACCCCTGCATCCAGCGCCTCGGGAATCCCCAGAAGGACACAGGCCGAAAACAGCCCCAGGGAGAGCAGAACCGCACCGGCCCCGGCGAAAAGCGCTGCAAGATCCGGCCAGCGCGCCCCGCCCCAGAGCCAGATCGCGAAGGCCATCAGCGCGGGCGGGCACATGATCAGCCCGTTCAGCCCCAGGGTCGTCAATCCACCATGCCCGAACAGAACGGCTTGCAGGAACAGCCCCACCAGAATGGCAGGAACCGCGAACCAGCCCAGCATCACCCCCATCAGCCCGGACAGCAACAGATGGACCGTCACGGGGGGAACCGGTATGGCCAAGGTGGATACGGCGAAGAACACGGTGGTCAGCATGGCCGCGCGGGGGATTTCCGCAGAGGAATCGCGCATCTGCCTGATCCGCGCCAGGGCAAATGCCGCCAGTGCCGCGCTGCCCGCATAGCCGGCCACCGCCATTTCCACGGGCACGATTCCGTCAGGAAGATGCATTCATGCGTCCCCTTCTGCCCCGCCACATGAAAAGGGCCGTGCCCAGCGCACCCCAGGCCACCAAAGCGATCATCAGCAGACGTTGCCCCCATGTGGTGGCAGTGGCGCCCGCTGTGGTCAGCACCAGCGGTTCCCCGGCGCCCATCTCGACATGAGCCATCACCCCGTGACCCGCCTGGCGCACCATCACGGACCAGCGCCCCTCGCGCCCGTCAGGGAGAAAATGAAACCTGCCCTCGGCATCGGTCAGCCCCCGCCCCCAGGGCTTCGCCGGATCATCGGGCGCATAGATCAGGACCTGGGCCTCAGCCATCGGCGCGCCCGTGTCGTAGGTTGCGTGAAGGCGAATCGCCTGGGCGGTTTCGGCCTCCAGCAGGGCGGCATGAGAATGCGCCACCCCCGGCGCCGCGACCGCCGCAACGGCAAGCCAGAGCGCCGGAATCCTAAAGCATCGTGACATGGCAATGGCCTTCGCCGACATGGCCCACATGCAGACGCCCGAGAGAGAACACATGGGTGCCGCCTGTGGAAAACCTTTCAAACCCAAGCGACTGCGTGTTCATTTCGCCATCGCCTTCCTTGTCGGCGCGGCCGAAAAGATGATCAAGATGCAGCGTGATTTCCAGATCCGCCGTGCCGCCCGCGGTGACAAAGCCCTTGCGTTCATCACCGACATATTCGGTGCAGGCATGCATCACGCCATCGGCGGTTTGCAGTGTGAAGGGAACTTCCTTTCCATCCTTGCGGGCAAGGCCTTCGAACATCAGGGAGAAGCCTGCCGCATCACCCCCGCCACCCGGTGCCGCCGGCACCAGAGCCCAGGACAGGGCGTTGAAATGCCCCAAAGGCGCGTCAACGGTGGCAAGCCTGACACGGTGATCGTTGTCGGCAGCGACCAGATCGACAGTGAAGGGACCGGGAATGGCCAGGGAGCGCCCCGAAATCTCCGGGCCATCGGCCATGAAAGGGGGATCGGTCTGCCAGGCGGTGATCCGGTCAAAGGTGGCAAGGATACGGGTGAATTCCAGCGACCATCCGTCGCGGGTCAGCTTGGGGGCGTTGAAGCCCTCGGTCGCAAGATCCTCACCGGAAGCGTAGATCGTCAGGCTTCCCGCCAGAAGCGGCATCGGCATCATCACAAGAACGGCGGCGAACAATGCAGGCTTGAACAAAGGCGCGATCATCGGAATT
>JBJHAU010000239.1:0-3218 GCA_050480665.1 Alphaproteobacteria bacterium
AAACGATGCGATCCTGGCCCTGCATCCGGTGATCGCCTTCGACAGTTTCGCCGCTCCCAGCGGCGAAACCGGCTCCTGGGCACTGGGCGGTCGGCAGATGATCAATTTCGCCGCCGAAGGCAAGGGACGCCAGGACAATCCCATTGATCTGGCCGTCAGGCATATCCGCGACGAACACGCAAGAGGGCGCAGGGTTCTGATCGCCGGGGCCAGCGCGGGCAGCATTGCACGGCTGAAGCGCCTGTTTGCCGATCATGGCCTTGGACCGCTTCCGGATTTCGATCCCGCAGAAGGGCAACCGGCAGGCTCGGCCCCGGCGGCCTTCCTGGAATTGCCGCTGGATCAGGGATTTTCGACGCCGGCGCTCGTCGTGATCAGCGAATCCGATATCCTCGGACACAGGCTGTCCCGTCCGGAGCGTCCCAGACGCAATGCCGAAGCCTTCCTGTCCTCCCTTGCCACCCTTGAGGCCGGCGATCTTGTGGTTCACAGCGAACATGGGATCGGGCGTTATGACGGACTTGAAACCCTGGACATCCGTTCAGGAGAAGGGTCACGCAGCTTTCGCCACGACTGCCTTCGGCTGTTGTATGCCGGCAACGACAAGCTTTACGTGCCGGTGGAGAACATCGATCTTCTGACCCGCTATGGTGAGGATCAGGGTCGGGTCAGTCTCGACCGTCTGGGCGGCGTTGCCTGGCAGTCGCGCAAGGCGCGGATGAAATCCCGCCTGAAGGACATGGCCGAAGCCCTGTTGAATGTCGCTGCCGCCAGAGCGCTTTCCGAAGCCCCGCCCTGTCCGGAAATCCCCCCGGGTTTCGAGGCCTTCTGCGCCCGGTTTCCCTATGCGGAAACCGAAGACCAGCAGGGGGCCATCGACGAGACCCTGGCCGATCTTGCCGGGACACGCCCCATGGACAGGCTCATCTGCGGCGATGTCGGCTTCGGCAAGACCGAGATCGCGCTCAGGGCGGCCTTCGTGGCGGCCATGTCCGGGCATCAGGTGGCCGTGGTGGTGCCGACGACCCTGCTGGCACGCCAGCATCACGAGACTTTCAGGGCCCGGTTCGAAGGGCTGCCCGTCACCATCGGTACGCTGTCCAGACTGGTTACCCCTCGCGATGCGGCCGGAATCAAGGAACAGATGAAACAGGGGCGCCTCGATATCGTGATCGGCACCCATGCGCTTCTGGCCAAGGATGTCTCGCTGCCCAGGCTTGGCCTTCTGATCATCGACGAAGAGCAGCATTTCGGCGTGGCGCACAAGGAAAGGCTGAAGGCGATGCGCAGCAATGTGCATGTGCTGACCCTGACCGCCACGCCGATTCCCAGAACCCTGCAACTGGCCCTGACCGGGGTGAAGGAGATGAGCCTCATCACCACCCCTCCGGTGGATCGGCTCGCCGTGCGCACCTTCGTATCTCCCTATGATTCCCTTGTCGTGGGCGAGGCGATCCGCAGGGAACTGCATCGTGGCGGCCAGTGTTTCTATGTCTGTCCCCGGATCAGCGATATTGCCTGGATCGAGAGCGAACTGGCCGCCATCCTTCCCGAAGTCCGGGCTGTTTCGGTGCATGGCCAGATGAGCCCGACAGCCATCGAAGGCATCATGGCCTCCTTTCTGGATGGCGCCCATGACGTGCTGATCGCGACCAACATCATCGAATCCGGTCTCGACATGCCCAATGTCAACACCATCATCATCCATCGGGCGGACATGTTCGGCCTTGGCCAGCTCTACCAGCTGCGGGGCAGGGTGGGGCGTTCTCGCCAGCGGGCCTATGCCTATCTGACCCTGCCGCCGCGACGCAGCATCACTGCCGGTGCCGTCAAGCGTCTGCATGTCATGCAGAGCCTGGACACGCTCGGGGCCGGATTCAGCCTCGCCAGCCACGATCTTGATCTGCGCGGTGCGGGTAACCTGCTTGGAGAAGAACAATCCGGGCATATCCGGGAAGTGGGAATCGAGCTGTATCAGCAGATGCTCGAGGAAACCGTGGCCAGTCTCAAGGGGGCCTCGGTTGTGGAAGACTCCTTCTCGCCGCAGATCACACTCGATCTTCCGGTCCTGATTCCTGAATCCTATGTTGCCGATCTTGGCTTGCGGCTCAGCCTCTACCGGCGAATCGCGACGCTCTCGACCGAAGACGACATCGAGGCCTTTGCCGCCGAACTGATCGACCGTTTCGGCGCCCTGCCTCAGGAGGTGGATAACCTGCTTGCGGTTGTTGGCCTGAAACTGCTCTGTCGGCGGGCCGGGGTGGAACGGGTCGATACCGGAAACAAGGGCTGCGTCCTTGCCTTTCACAAGGCGCATTTCGCCAATCCGGCCGGTCTGATCGAACGAATCGCGCGCGAAGCCGGAAGCATGAAGCTGCGTCCCGACCACAGCCTTGTCATCCGCCGCAACTGGCCCGCTTCCGAAGATCGGCTTCAGGGATTACGGCAGGAACTGACAGGCCTTGTGGCCCTTGTAAAGCAGGTAGAGCAAGCAGAGCAGGCAGGCCCGGTGTCGCTTCAGAAGCATTAACCCTTTCAAAACACATAGGCTATAAACCTTAGGTCCTATCATTGATGTTGATGGGGAACGGGCCTTGATCCCGCCTCTCCGGAAAGCGGGACCGGGCCATGGCCAGGCAAGACCACGACACGATCGATCTTTCCGATCTGACCCTGCTCGTGATCGATGACAACCAGTACATGCGTCAGCTGATCGGCCTGATGCTGCGCGCCTTCAACATCGGCCAGATCCTCGATGCCGGCTGCGCCCGCGAGGCGTTCGACCAGTTGAGGGCCATACCTGCCGACTGCATCCTCTGCGACTGGCGCATGCCGGGAATGAGCGGGATCGACTTCATTCGCCTGCTCAGAACATCTCCCAACAGCCCGAGGCCCGATATCCCGATCATCCTGTGCACCGGGCATACCGATCGCCGCCGGATCGCCATTGCCCGCGACTGCGGCGTCTCGGAAATCCTGACCAAGCCCCTCGCCCCCAAGGCGCTTTTGCACAAGATCCAGGCCGCAGTCTTCAGGCCACGCCCCTTTATCGTGACGCCAGGCTATACCGGCCCATGCCGGCGGCGTCGGAAGAATGCCCGCTACGACGGGATCGAGCGCAGGAAGTCTGAAGGCATGGGACAGGGCGATATCGACGCCCTGCTCAGGGGATAGATCCGCCATCAGGCGGCGTGCGCCCCCCAAAAGAGGTTGAAAAG
>JBJHAU010000240.1:0-3196 GCA_050480665.1 Alphaproteobacteria bacterium
GGCCCGGACCGAGGCGGTGCGCAGGGCAGGGGGATGCGACGAGCGCGTCGTCTTTTCGCAGGAATACACCCTGACCCTCAGGCTGGCACGGCTTGGATCGTTCGTGAAGATCGCCGCGCCGGTCGCCTGGCGGCCGGAAACGGTGCCCGGAAGCCTGAGCACCAACGAAGCCCGGCAATTGCAGAGGGTGACCATGTCCTATGCCTGGTTTCTTCGCGATTATCCCGATCTTCCGCCGATGTTGAAGTTCTTCGCGGCACGCCGTGCCGCCGGCCGGGCCTGGAAATTTGCGCGCCGCCATCGTGGCGCGGGATGGCTGAACAGCGCCTGGCCCTGGCGCTATCTTCTGGCCCACCTGCCGCTGCCCCGCGATCACGCCGCCTTCATCGAGGGCTGCGCGGCCGCCTTCGATTGAGCCCTCATCATGGGGCCAGCCTGGTATCGGCCGTTCCGGGGGCAGGGGCCTGTGTGGGCTGAAGGAGGGGGCTGACATGTTCAGGATGCCATGTGCGGGCTGAGCGGTGTTCTTGATCCGGACGGGCGCCTTTCGGGGGAACGGCTGGCCTCTCTGGCCGGTGCCATGGCCGATTCCCTTGTGCATCGTGGCCCCGATGATTCCGGTGTCTGGCAGGATCCGGATGCCGGTCTGGCGCTCGGCTTCCGACGGCTTGCGGTGATCGATACAAGCCCCGCCGGGCATCAGCCGATGTGTTCGGCCTCGGGTCGTCATGTCCTTGCCTTCAATGGCGAGATCTACAATTTTCAGGCGCTTCGAAAGGATCTGGACAGCTCCGGGATCGCCCCCCCGTGGCGGGGACATTCCGATACCGAAGTTCTGCTCGCGCTGATCGAGGCGCGAGGCCTTGCCGAAACCCTCGACAGGGTCGAAGGCATGTTCGCCTTCGCCCTGTGGGACAGGGTTGAACGGCGTCTCAGTCTGGTCCGGGATCGTTTCGGCGAAAAGCCGCTCTATTATGGCCGTATCGACGGGATTCTGGCTTTTGCCTCCGAACCGAGGGCCTTTCGCACCCTTCCGGGAGGACGCCGCCTGTCTCTCGACCCTCTTGGGGTGTCGCTGTTTCTGCGCCATGGCTGGATTCCTGCCCCGCACAGCATTTTCAGGGGGATCGCCAAGCTGCCGCCCGGCCATGTGCTGACGGTTGATTCCGGCACGTCGGAGGAACGCCTCTCCGCCTACTGGTCGGCGGCGGAGGCAGCACGGGAGGCCCGGTCCGATGGCGGTTTCAGGGGGACGGAGGACGAAGCGCTGGACCGGCTCGAGGAGCTGATGCGCCAGTCCATAAGCCAGCGCCTTGTGGCCGATGTTCCGCTCGGGGCATTCCTTTCGGGCGGAGTGGACAGCAGCACCGTGGTGGCGCTGATGGCGGTCATGGGGGCCGCGCCCAGAAGCTACACCATCGGTTTCCCCGGCACGTCGAAGGATGAGTCTCCCCACGCCGAGGCCGTGGCCCGACATCTCGGAATCGAGCACACCACCATCCCGATGACCGAGCATGACTGCCTTGCCATGGTTCCGGAACTGGCCGGAATCTACGACGAGCCCTTCGCCGACACATCGCAGATTCCGACAGCACTTCTCTGCCGGGCGACCCGTCGCCATGTCACGGTGGCCCTGTCCGGCGATGGGGGCGATGAGCTGTTCGGCGGCTATCCCCGCTATCTCTCGGTGGCCGCCCAGTGGCAGGGGCACCATGGCTTCCGCCCCCCGGCAAGGCGGCTGGCGAAGGCCGCGGTGGAAAGGCTTCGGGGCTGTGAATGGGCGCCGCTGCGGCGGCTGCGCCGGAAGCTTCGCCCCCATGCCGCGGCGTCGCCCGCTGCCCTGTATCGCGATGCCCTGTCCTGGTGGCACGATGATGACGGGCTGGGAGCGGCTTTTGGGCTGACCGATGGTGGCCTGTGGGATCGGGCCCAGGACGCGGTCCGTGCCCTGCCGGACCTTGCCCGGCAATTCATGGTGATGGACATGGCGCTCTATCTGCCCGATGACCTGGAAACCAAGATGGATCGTGCCGCCATGGCGAGCTCCCTGGAGGTGCGCGCGCCCCTTCTCGACACCGCACTCGCCCGCTTCGCCTGGTCGCTGGATACGGATCGGCTCTGGCAGGACGGGCGGGGCAAGGCACCCTTGCGCAAGGTTCTTTATCGGCATGTGCCGCCTTCGCTCATCGACCGGCCGAAGCAGGGTTTTGATCCGCCCCTCGGGGCGTGGCTATGCGGGCCGCTCAGGGATTGGGCCGATGATCTGATCGGTTCCGATGCGCTGTCCTGTGACGGCCTGATCGATCCCCGGCCGGTTCGCCATCGCTGGGCAGAGCATCGCCGGGGCCGTCGCAACTGGAGCTTTCCGCTCTGGGTGGTGCTGATGCTGCTGTCCTGGCGGGAACGCTGGAGCGCCCCCTGAGCGTGGCACCCTGAGCGTGGCATCCCGGTCGCGCAGATCGGAAGCGCGGATCGGCAGTGGTGAGAGGAACGCGGCCCGTTATCGGGATCCAGCCCAGTACCGCTCCTGAACATTCACGATGATTTCGTTGGGATCCCAGCATTTTCCATCGCCCGCACGGCCCCCGTTCCTCACCACCTTGTCTGTGGCTTCCTGCTTGTTGTCCACGACGAAGCCGAGGTGATGAATGCCCACGAAATCGGAGCACCGGGTGCTGTCGAGGTCCATGGGCAGGGTCAGCGTGATGTTCATGGTGCCATCGGAGAGCGATATGGAGCGTTCGCTTTCCTTGACCCGTTCGAGGTCGAATGTTTTCTCATAAAATTCCGCTGCCGCAACGAGATCGGGAACAGCGATGGAGACATGACGAAGCTTGCCCATGGTCTTGACCTTTCCTTCCCTGTGGTGGGTTCTGTTCAGGCGGTGGGTTCGGCCGTGATGGTGAGGCCTGGATGTTCCTGATGTTGTGCGATGCGGCTTCATGATAAACCCGCTGCGACGCATGGATCCATCCGCATCATGGAACCATCCGATGTGATGCATGGTGCCGACAGTCGGAGTCAATCTCCTTTTTCCGGGCTGCAACTTTCAGGCCCTGTTCCGTTCCTCCTGTCTCTCCATTCTCCGTTCGTTCCTGCGGACTGGTGGCCTTGTGCTGGCGGCCATGGCAGGGTCCGTGTATCCTGTGGTTTCCTTGCGTTCTGCTGTGTTCTGCCGACGGATACATCTCCGTAC
>JBJHAU010000241.1:0-3191 GCA_050480665.1 Alphaproteobacteria bacterium
TCCCGCTGCCCGAACAGCGTCTCGAGCGCATTCTGAAGTTCCGCGAAGGCCTGCCGAAGCCGGACCAGCTCGGCTTCGGGATTGTCGGCAACCACCTGGCGAATGGCCACATCGGGACGGTGCAGGACGGCCGTTCCCATGGCAAAGCCGCCGTTCAGCGGAACGCCTTCGAGGCGCAGTGGCAGAATGGCATTGCCATCGGCGGGCGCGCGCTCAAGCGGATCGACCAGATCTCCGCCCGCCACCAGCTCGGCCACGGCCATGGCGGTGATTTCCAGCGCCTCGACTTCCTCGTCGCTGTAGCGCCGCGCCTTGCGGTTCTGCACCACCAGAACCCCGGCCACCTTGCCCGAATGCAGGATCGGCACCCCGAGCAGTGACCGGTAGGGATCCTCGCCGGTTTCCGGACGATAGACGAAACCGGGATGCGCCTGGGCGTTGGCCAGGGCGAGGGGCAGGGGATGAGCGGCGATATGGCCGACCAGACCTTCACCGACCCTCAGGCGGGTCTGATGCACCGCCTTGGGGTTGAGACCCTTGGTGGCGAACAGTTCCAGCACCTCGCCCGCCCGCAGGATGTAGACGGAACAGACCTCTGCCGCCATGTCGGTGGCGATGATCCGCACGATCCGGTCGAGCTTGACCTGGGCGGCCGCGGCACCGGCCATCACCTTCCTGATACGGCCAAGCAGCCGTCTTGGCCCCGTGATCCGGGAGCCGGAAGGCATCAGCCGTTCTGCCCCGAACGGGGACGCCGTTCCAGGGCGGCGACCGCCTGTTCCACGAGTTCGGTGATGATCTCGGCGGCGCTCTGCTCGCCACGCACCATGCCCACGGACTGGCCGGCCATGATCGATCCGCCCTCGACATCGCCATCGATCACCGCACGGCGCAGGGCGCCGGCCCAGAAATGCTCGATCTCGAGCTGGGCCTCGCGGGCATCGAGCCGACCCTCGTCCACGGCCGAGATCACCTCGCGCTGGCGCTGGGCGAACGCCTTGCTCGCCTCGTTGGCCAGGGCGCGGACGGGGATCACCGGGAAGCGCGGATCCAGCTGAACCGAAAGCACCGCATCGCGCGACTGTGCCCGGATGAAGGCCTGCTTGAAACGCGGATGGGCGATCGATTCATGCGCGCAGACGAACCGGGTGCCCATCTGGACCCCGGAGGCCCCCATTTCGAGATAGCTGACAATCGCCTCGCCCCTACCGATCCCGCCGGCCACGAACACCGGAACCTCGCCCCCCAGTTCGGGAAGAATCTCCTGAGCCAGGACGGAGGTCGATACCGGGCCGGTATGACCGCCCGCCTCCAGCCCTTCGATCACCAGCGCATCGGCGCCCAGCCGGATCAGCCGCTTGCCAAGGGCCAGGGTCGGCGCGAAACACAGAACCCGGATCGAGGCCGCCTTCAGCCGGGCAATGGCCGCCGAGGGCGGCAATCCGCCCGCCAGCACCACATGGCTGACCCGCTCGTCGGCGCAGACATCGATCAGTGTCTCAAGCTCGGGATGCATGGTGATCAGGTTGACGCCGAACGGCTTGTCGGTGCGCGCCCTGGTGGCGACGATCTCGCCCCGAAGAAGATCCGGGCCCATGGCGCCGCAGGCGATCACCCCGAAGCCCCCGGCTTCGGAGATCGCCGCCACGAGAGAGCGTTCGGAAACCCAGCTCATCGCCCCGCCCATGATCGCGGTGGGCGTTCCCAGAAAGGCCTTCCCCCGCGCCCAGAGCGCCTCCAGCCGGGATCGCGGATCGGGGATAGCCATCGCTCTACTCCGCATCCAGCCCGTAGGCGGCATGAAGCGCCCGCACCGCAAGTTCCAGATAGTCGGCGGCGATCAGCACGGAAATCTTGATCTCCGAGGTGGAGATCACCTGAATGTTGATCCCCTTCTCGCTCATCACCTGGAACATCTTCTGGGCTACGCCGGCATGGCTGCGCATGCCCACCCCGACCAGCGAGACCTTGACGACCCCGGGATCGGGCAACAGGGCGGCATAGCCCAGTGTCGGGGCCTGAGCCTCCAGCACCTGGCAGGCATGATCCAGCTGGCCCTTGGGCACGGTGAAGGTCAGATCGGTGGCCTTGCCATCCTCGGACACGTTCTGGACGATCATGTCCACATTGATGTTCGCCTCGGCCAGCGGGCCGAAAATGGCGGCGGCCACCCCGGGGCGGTCGGGAACCCGGGTCAGGGTGACCTTGGCCTCGTCCCGGGAATAGGTGATTCCGCTGACCAGTTCCTTTTCGAGCATGTCATCCTCATTCACCAGAAGGGTTCCGGGGGAACCGGAAAAGCTGGACAGAACCTGAAGGCGGACATTGTGCTTCATGGCCAGCTCGACCGAGCGGGAATGCAGAACCTTCGCCCCCAGCGAGGCCATTTCCAGCATTTCCTCATAGGTGATCCGCTCCAGCTTGCGGGCCGCCGGCACGATCCGGGGATCGGTGGTGTAGACGCCATCGACATCGGTGTAGATGTCGCAGCGTTCGGCATTCAAGGCGGCGGCGAGGGCCACGGCGGTGATGTCGGAGCCCCCCCGCCCGAGGGTGGTGACGCGTCCATCCCCGGCCAGCCCCTGGAAACCGGGCACCACCTGCACGACGCCCGCAGCCAGGCCAGCGGAAAGGCCCTCGGTCCCGATCTCGATGATGCGGGCCCGGGCATGATGCGGATCGGTGCGGATCGGCAATTGCCAGCCCTGCCAGGATCGCGCCGGGATTCCCCGTGCCTGAAGAACCCCGGCGAGAAGCCCTGCCGTCACGAGTTCGCCGGTGGAGACCACCTGATCATATTCGCAAGGATCGACCCGCGCGCCGGAAAAGGAGTCCTCGACCCAGCCGACCAGCTGGTTGGTCACGCCGGCCATGGCCGAGACGACAACCGCCACATGATGCCCGGCCTGCACCTCGCGCGCCACATGGTCCGCGGCGGCGCGGATACGTTCGATATCGGCGACCGAGGTGCCGCCAAACTTCTGGACGATTATTGCCATCTCTGCGCTGCCATGCCTGCCCTTGCGCCTGTTCAGGCCATCCCCGCCGGATCGGGACGGTTCGGACCCGGGACGGCAACGCCGGAAAATGGCCGCCTGCCCGGCGACTTGCCTGATGAAAGGCGCCAATTCATACTCTCCCTCTCGGGGGAGAGCAAGTCCACGCCGCCCCCGGCTTCGTAGAACAGATCG
>JBJHAU010000242.1:0-3184 GCA_050480665.1 Alphaproteobacteria bacterium
CATCATGGCAGAATGGTCCATCTTGCCTGCATCCGCCGCCCGCGCTTTGTGCTTCCGAACCGCGTCGTGCAGTGCCACCATGCCGTGCGGGGTACGGATCGAGCGCCTGGCTTGATCTGCCACAGCCGACAAGGGCAGGAAACCGCAGGATTGGCCTGCTCATGAAGGCCATCAGGGCCCTGTCATGAGCGTGGGCGAAAAGAAGGGATGGGGGACAATGGCGAATTTTCTGTTGATTCACGGATCCTATCAGGGGGGATGGATCTGGAAGCCGGTCGCCTCGCGGCTGAGGGCGCTGGGGCACCTTGTTCATGCTCCATCCCTCGACGGATGTGGCGAGAGGGCCATGCATCAACGCGAGGGAATCACGGTGGAATCCCAGGCTGAAGAGCTTGCCCGTCTGCTCTGGTCGGAAGACCTCGATTCGGTCACCCTCGTGGCGGCGTCTTCCGGCGGCATGGTGCTCGCACGCCTTGCCGAACGGGCGCGCGACAGGGTGAAGCGCATCATGCTGGTCGATGCCGTGGCCCTGATGCCCGGGGAATCCCTTCGCGATATCGTGTCAGGGGTTCAGTCGGTCACCACGCCCTTTGCGGCCGGCCCGACCCGCGAAGAGCGTCTGGCCCGTTTCCTGCCCGACATGGATCCCGCCCTTGCCGAATGGGCTGCGGATCGATCCACCCTGCATCCGATCGACACCTCAAGGCGCCCGGTGATTCTCGATTCGTTCTGGACATCGCCATGGGATGCGGCCGTGGTGTATTGCCGTCGGGCGACGAAACCGGGATTGGCGCATCAGCGGCGTGCCGCGGAAGCGCTCGGGGCCAGGTGGCACGAGCTGGATACGGGCCATTATCCCATGCTCAGCATGCCCGATACCTTGACGGGACTGATTCTGGACGGATAGACCATGGCTGATGACGGCAAAAGGAGGGGGTAACCCATGCGGGCGCTGGTTTGCGATCACTGGTGCGACTACGACGCGCTGACGGTTCAGGAGATCCCTGAACCCGTGCTTCGTCCCGGGTCGGTCCGCGTGCGGGTGGAAGCATCCGGGGTCAGCTTTTCGACCCAGCTTGTCGTTTCGGGAACCTATCAACGCAAGCCTCCCCTGCCTTTCGTTCCCGGCACCGATATTGCCGGTGTCATCCTTGAGGTGTCCAGCGATGTACAGGGCCTTCTGCCGGGCCAGCGCATCTTTGCACCCGTGGACTGGGGTGGATCGGCCGAACAGGCGATTGCCGATGCCTGTCAGGTCACCGTTCTGCCCGATTCCCTTCCCCTTGCACCGGCCGCCGCCCTGCCGATCAGCTACAGCACCGCCGCCGCCGCGCTGATCTGGCGGGCCCGCCTGGGTGAGGGCGACCAGACCCTGATTCATGGCGCCGGGGGCGGGGTCGGGCTTGCCGCCATCGAGATCGCAAAGGCTCTGGGGGCCCGGGTGATCGCCGTTGCCGGGCGCGACAAGCATGATGATCTTCTGCGGCGTGGTGCCGATTCCGTGATCGACAGCGCCATGCCCTCATTCCGTGAAGCGGTGCTGGAAGATTCCCGGGGCGGGGTCAACGTGGTGCTCGATCCGCTGGGCGGTGATGTGTTCGATGAAAGCCTGCGCTGTCTCCGCGAGGGTGGCACGCTTGTCAGCGTCGGCTATGTCAGCGGGCGAATCCCCACGGTTTCCGCGAATATCGTGATGCTGAAGAACATTGCCGTCGCCGGTCTGAACTGGGGCCTTTATATCGGCTGGTCCCCCGGCGACAACCGGGCCTACCATGCCCCCCGTGTTCAGGCTCTCTGGAAAAGGCTTGTCGAATGGTGGGAGGATGGCAAGATCGATCCGCACATCCATGCGGCCTATCCGCTGAACGATTTCCGGAAGGCGATGGCCGATATACGCGCCCGCCGCGCGCTGGGGCGGGTGATTCTTCTGCCTCAAACCTGAAGACGAAATGGTGGTTCCATGAAACAGGACGCATACGGGCCCTTTCCCTATTCGGCGATGCCCTCACGCCCGAAGGTTGCCTGGCCCAATGGCGCGCGGCTGGCTGTCTGGGTGATTCCCAATATCGAGTTCTTTGCCCTGAACGAGCCGATACCGGGGGAATCGACTCCCACGCCCAATGTGCCGTCCTGGGCCTTGCGCGATTACGGCAACAGGATCGGCGTGTTTCGCATGGCCGATGCCATGACCCGGTTCGGCATTCGTGGCACCGTGGCCCTGAACGCCGATCTTTGCGATCATCATCCCGAGATCCTGTCCATGGCCGTGGAGCGCGGCTGGGAATTCATGGGCCATAACGAGAGCAACAGCCGCCCCCTGAATGCGGTTCCCGCAGAGGATGAGCGAAGGGTCATTCTGGAGACACTGAGCCGGATCGAGGCGGCCACCGGGCAGCGTCCACGCGGGTGGCTCGGTTCCGGGCTTCAGGAAACCTGGAACACGCTCGATTACCTGATCGAGGGCGGTGTCACCTATGTCGCCGACTGGGTGAACGACGATCAGCCCTACACGATGACCCTTGGGGACAAGCGGATCCACTCGATTCCCTATTCCCTGGAACTGAATGATCGGCGGGTGTTCGGTCGCCAGAATCAGCCGGCGGCGATCTTCGAGCAGATGATCCGCGACCAGTTCGATATTCTCTACCGTGAAGGCAAGGATACGGCCCGGGTGATGGCCATCTGTCTTCATCCCTATCTGGTGGGGGTGCCGCATCGCATTGCTGCCCTTGAGCGGGCCTTTGCCCATGTCGCGGGCCATGAAGGGGTCTGGTTTGCCACAGGCGGTGAAATCATCGACGCCTGGATCCAGGCCACGGCGGAGAATGCGCGATGAGCCAGCCGCCGGACGTGACGGCCGAAACCCGCCCCGGCGCGGATCTTTCTGTTCCCTATCTCGACTATCGGGTTCTCGATGATGGGGAACGCGCCCGCTATCTTCAGGCCATCGACCGGATTCTCGAAACGGGCGACATTTCTCTCGGCGAAGCCCTGACCCGTTTCGAGGCGGCCATGGCCCGCTATTGCGGTACCGCCTTTGCCGTTGGCACGGGCTCTGGCACCGATTCCCTGCATCTTGCCCTGAAGGCCCTGGGAATCGGTCATGGCGATCAGGTGATCACCACATGCCTGTCTTATATCGGAACGGCCAATGCCATCGCCCTTGCGGGCGCCGAGCCGATCT
>JBJHAU010000243.1:0-3183 GCA_050480665.1 Alphaproteobacteria bacterium
CCGCACCGGAAGCCCATCCTGACACGTTGATGTTGGATACATTGAAGGCCGAGGGGGTGCCGTCGCCGTTGAAGGCGATGGCGGGGGTTGATGCGGCCAGGGCAGGCACGGTGAAGGAGCCTGTCAGGGACTGGTTGATGGCAGGCGTGTTCAGGGGGTTTACCGCAAGAGCGGTGCCGGCAGCGCTCTGGGTGATGCGGACAACCCCCGGGGAGGCAACGGCAACCCGCGCATCGCCCACGGCGGTGATCAGGTTGTTGAGCGTGGTGGGAAGGTCTGCGCCGATCGTCACGGCCGTATTGCCGACCCCGACAGAAGAGTCGGAATCGAATTCGTAGGTGGTCCCGCCGATCACCAGGGTGTCCCCGTTGGCCGGCTGCGCGCTGAAATCCAGCGTGGCCGCAGCATGATAGGGCTGGCCCGCGCTGTCGGTCAGGGTGATCATGGCAGAGCCGGGAGGTGGATTGACCGAAAGATCCCACTGGTTGATGTTCGATTTCGTCCAGGTCAATGTCAGGTCATGGGGCACGCCCAGCGAATCGAAGATCTGAAGATTGGTCACATTGCTGCTGCCGATCGAATCGGTCGCCGGAAGGTTGGCGCCGATGGAGGCGGTCGATGTTGCCGTTGCAGTGCCCGAAACCCCCGATACATTCACCGTTTCCAGGCTTCCGAGCACGGCCAGGTTGGTGGCAAGGGGCGTGCCCTGGGAATCGGTCGCCCAGCCCTGAAGATAGAAGCCTGCGGTGTTGCGAAGATCGCCATTCTGATCGGGGGTGAAGGATCCTGCCCGGGTATAGAGGAAGGGATCGCTTGTGCTCGGATTGGGAACGCCGTTGACCACGAACATGCCTTGTCCGGAGACGGCGAGATCGGTCGCCGATGCGGTGCCCTGAAGCAGACCCTGGGCGGCGATGTTGGACTGGCGGTTGAACTGGACGCCACCCGGCGAATAGGAGTTCACCGTCGCCTGCTGGGTGACCAGGGTCGAGAACCGGGCCGAGGTATCCTTGTAGCCGATGGTGTTCACGTTCGAAATGTTGTCGGAAATGGTGCCGAGCGCCTGGCTTTCGGCATTCAGGCCCGACACGCCTGAAAACATGGCTCCGTATAGACTCATTTCCTGTCTCCTCTTGACATCCTGTCTGGCGCCGCATGCCGGGCGCGAATGATGGGCGGAACCGGGTCAGGCCCGGGGGCAGGTCGGTTTCAGCCCTCAAGGGCCTTCTCGACGGCCACCACATCCGAAAGCGGGACGGGTTTGCCATCGATCATGATCGTGATCTTTCCTTCGCTGCTGTCGACGCCTGTGGCAATGCCGATGGTATAGGTCTTGACCGTGATCGGTTTTCCATCGGCATCCAGCGCCGTTGCGGTCAGGCGGTAGGTGCCTTCGGGCTGGGGAACTCCCTGTGAATCCCGTCCATCCCAAACGAAATCGTGACGCCCCATGCCGGTTTTGCCGGTCTGGATCAGAATCGGCACACCGGCCTCGCTGGTGATCCCGATCGCCGTCGATGCAGCCTGTTGCGGCAGGCTGTAGGCAAATCGTGCGGCTCCATCCTTCAACACCGCCTCGTTTCCGGATGCGGTCACCATCTTGCCGATGTAGCCGACGGCCCCAAGGGCCTGGTTGGTGGCCTGAAACGCCAGAAGCCTCTCCAGATTGGCATTGGTCTGGATCGTTTGCTCGACTCCGGCGAACTGGGCGAGCTGACTGGTGAACTCGCTGGAACTCAGGGGTTCAAGGGGATCCTGATGCTTGAGCTGGGTGGTCAGGATTGTCAGAAAACTCTGCAGATCATCGGCCAGCCTTGCGCCGGATTGTTCTGCATTGTTCCTGCTTGTGCTCTGCGTGGCGGGAAGAATGTCCATGAAGCTGTCATCCTCTGGGGTGGCTGGGTGCGGGATCACACGCGAAGATCGATGCCGCCCCGAAGCGCACGCGCATCGGGTTCAGCGGAAGCGGGGCGGTCAAGGTTTTCCCGGTTCCCGGAAGCCTTGTCGTTGACGCCGGCCTCTCGGCCGCTCTCTGCGGTCTGGTCTCGCCCTCTGCCTTCATCCGCCATCTCCCGCTCGCCGCCGCGCAGGGAAAACTCCAGGCTGCCGGAATCCGCTTTCAGGCCGGCCTCCTGAAGGGCGCGTTCGAGGGAGCGGGAATCGCCGCGCAGAAGATCGAGCGTTTCCGGCTTGTCGGCGGCGATCACGGCGTTCACCCGACCGTCGGCGAAGAATTCAAGGCGCACATCCACCTGTCCCAGCGCGGCCGGTTTCAGGCGAATGCTGATCTGTTCCATGCCGTTGCTTGCCCCCCGTGCGATCTGAACGGCCAGCTGGTCGAGCGGAATCGGCATCGGGGCGGTTCTGGTGCCGCCCGGGGTCAGGGCTGCCTGGGCTGCCTGGGATGCCATGCTTCCGCCCGGCGGCGAGGTCATCATCGAGGCGCCCGGCATGATCAGCCCGCCATGGGCAAGACCGCCGTGGGAGGCCGCAAGGGCTGCGGTGCCGAGACCTTGTCCGAAACCGGACCCGCCGGATAGGGAACCGGGCTGGCGCGCTGCCGCCCCATGCCCATCACCGGAAAGGGGGCCGGAAAGCGGCAGGGAAGATGCTCCCGTGCCCTGAGCCCCGGCCTGGCTGGTGGTGTGGCTGGCTGGAAGCGGGGCGCCCTCGCCCGGGGACAGGGCCGTTCCACCCCCCTGGACAGGGCCGCCGGTGGCCATCGTGGTGTTGGATGCGCTCGTTCCGGCATTCAGGCCGACATCCTGAGCCTGAAGAAGACCGGGCGGCAGAAGCCCTCCGGGCCGCAGGGGGGCCGCCGCCTGTCCGCGAAGGGGCTCGACATGGATTTCGGCTCCGGCAAGGGCCGGATCGGCGAGCGGGCGTCCGTTCGCGGGGAAGGCTCCGCTCATTCCGGCCTTCAAGGAGTCCCCCGAAGGATTGGCATTGCCGGAATGGCCCGAAGCCCGACCCTGCTGCGAGGCAGCAAGGGAGAGGCCTGAAACGATCTCGGCCGAGGCAAGGCCCGCCTCCGATCGGGAAGGGAGAAGGGCCGTGTTGGGCCCGGCACCCATCCCGGAAGGATTCACGGGGGTGGCTTTTCCGGCTTCCGCGAGGATTCGCACGCCGGGGATCTCGTCCGCGGCACCGGGCAGGCCTTCGGCAGGGACGATCCTGCCGCCC
>JBJHAU010000244.1:0-3167 GCA_050480665.1 Alphaproteobacteria bacterium
GGAGCAGGACAGACAACACCGGGACCACGGCAAGCGGCCCCGGTGTTGTTTTATCGCTGTTCCGCGACTGATCCGTTGGCTCGGATCAAGGCGCCGGGCCTGATGCGGACAAGGCCGCATGGCCCGGCAGGAACATCAGTTGTTGAAGGCGAAGATCGCCAACCCCACAAGCGCGGCAAAGAACAGGGCATAAGCCAGCCAACCCGGCCGGGTCGGCTCTTGCTCGGCCACACGCTCCATTTCGGTTTCACCTTCCATGGATCGATCCCATCACAGGGCGATGCGAAAAGCGGGGCGCATCGCAGTCCCCGTGATGGAAGGCTTATCCTTTTTCCGGGGTTTGGCAAGGGCTATTCCTTGCCGAAAGACAGGCCGAAAGACAGGCCGAAACTCCTGCCGGGGGAAGGGATCCGATCCGGAGCCGTGACCGCTTCCGGCACATAGATCTTGCAAAGCGCGCGGCAAAGGCGCATATGGGCGGGGTGACGGCTCCACAGCTCTTGTGGTGACGCGTGTATCGCCCCGGCGATTGATGCCTCTCCTCTCGTTCGTTGTGTGAACTTTCGCCCCGCGCGGAAAGGTTTCCGCACGGGTTCGCCTGACTTTACGAAAGCATGACCATGACGACAGGTACCGTAAAATTTTTCAATGCCACCAAAGGCTATGGCTTCATCGCACCGGATGATGGCTCGAAGGATGTCTTCGTGCATATTTCCGCCGTCGAAGCGGCCGGAATCGCCCACCTTGCCGAAGGGCAGAAGGTCGATTTCGAGATCCAGCCCGATGCACGCGGCCCCAAGGCCGTGAATCTGCAGGCTCACTGAGCCCTGCGGGGGGGGCTCAGGCCTCCCATCTGAATCTCCCGCGCCCGCGCAAACGGGCTGCCGAAAGGCGCCGGCCGGCGCGGGAGTTCTCTTCCCTCTCTCCTTTTCCCCGTTGTTTCCAGATGCGCATGGAAACGGCAAAGCGCCCGGCAGGGCGCGCGCCGGATGACCCCATGGGCTCTTCGGCCTGCGTGCCTGCCCGCGCCGAAAGAATGATCGTGACCATAACCACCGCGTCCCCGACGCCATTCCCGGCATCACATGCCACGCCGGCACCCGCCTTCCTGCCCGAACAGGGGCCGATGCCTTCCCCCCTTTCCGAAACCCTGACCTTCGCCGCTCTCGGCGTGCAGCAGGGGCTGTGCCGCGCCCTTGAGGACAAGGCCTATACCCGGCCCACCCCGATCCAGGCCAAGGCCATTCCCCTTCTGCTTGAGGGCCGCGACCTTCTGGGAATCGCCCAGACCGGCACCGGAAAAACCGCAGCCTTCGCCATTCCCGTTCTTCAGTCGCTCGGCGAAAGACGACGTGATCGCGGCCCGAGGGCCCTGGTTCTCGCCCCCACGCGTGAACTTGCCATCCAGATTGCCGAAGGCTTCCGTGCCTATGGGGCACGAAGCGGGCTGATGCTTGCCGTGATCTTCGGCGGCGTTTCCCAGCAGCGTCAGGTCACCGCATTGCGGCGCGGGGCCGATATCGTGATTGCCACGCCGGGGCGGCTTCTCGACCTGATTGGCCAGGGCCATCTTCGTCTCGATGCCGTCCGCCATCTGGTTCTCGATGAAGCCGATCGCATGCTGGACATGGGATTCATCCGCGATATCCGGAAAATCCTTGCCCTTCTTCCCAAGGATCGCCAGTCGCTTCTGTTTTCGGCAACCATGCCGGAAGATGTTTCCAGGCTGGCGGCCGATATCCTGCGTGAACCGGCCCGGGTCGATATCGCGCCGAAGCAGGTCGCCGTTTCAAGAATCCGTCAATCGGTGCACTTCGTGGAGGCCCAGGAAAAGCTGGGTCTGCTCTGCCGCCTGCTCGATGACGCGGCGCTCCAGCGGGTGATCGTCTTTACCCGCACCAAGCATCGCGCCAATCGCGTGGCCGAAGGGCTCGCCAAGGCCGGAATCGAGGCCGAGGCCATCCACGGCAACAAGTCTCAGGGCGCGCGGCAAAGGGCGCTCGACGCCTTCCGCCAGGGCACCGCGCGTGTTCTGGTGGCCACCGAGATTGCCGCCCGCGGTATCGATGTGGCCGGTGTGAGCCATGTCGTCAATTTCGAACTGCCCAATGAACCGGAGAGCTATGTTCACCGGATCGGCCGCACCGCCCGCGCGGGAACCGAGGGAGTGGCACTGTCCTTCTGCGATGCCACCGAAGTCGGTTTCCTCCGTGCCATCGAGGCCCTGACCCGGAACCCGATTGCCGTGGCCGGGGGAGAATGCCCGAGACCGGCACGCCCCCCTGTTCAGGGCAAGGGCCGCCGTGCCCAGCCGAATCAGGGCAAGGGCCACCGCGCCCAGCCCATTCAGCCGGCGAGAAAACCCGTGCGGCACCGCCGCAACCGGCCTGCCCCGCGCAAGGTGGCCTGAACCGGGGCTCGCGCCCCCTGGCCCCTTGATCCGTGGCACACCGCTGATGCGAGGCCACACCGCCGATCCGAAGCACGTCGCTCAGGATCGGCGGGGCGGCAGCAGCACCGTATCGTGACAGGCCGAAGCCCGGGATTCGGGATGGTCGAGGGTGTAATGAAGCCCTCGGCTTTCCTGGCGCTCCAGGGCGGAGCGGATGATCAGCTGGGCCACGCAGGTCATGTTGCGCATTTCCAGAAGCTTTCGGCTGACCCGGAAATGCGCGTAGTAATCGTGGATTTCCCCCGCCAGCATCACCGCCCGCCTCAGGGCCCGTTCAAGACGGCGCGTGGAGCGGACGATTCCGACGTAATCCCACATGAAGTGTCGCAACTCGTTCCAGTTGTGGGTCAGCACGACCTCTTCGTCGGAATCCCGCACGCCGCTTTCATCCCAGGGGGGAAGGTCGGCAGGCTCGGCCAGACCGGCTAGCCGGGACGCAAGATCGCGGCCGGCGGAACGGGCAAGGACGAGGCATTCCAGGATCGAGTTGGAGGCAAGCCGGTTGGCGCCATGCAATCCGGTGAAGGCACATTCCCCGACAGCATAAAGCCCGTCGAGATCGGTGCGGGCCCGCAGGTCGGTCATGATGCCGCCACAGGTATAATGGGCAGCGGGAACGACCGGCACGGGGCCTGAGGCAAGATCGAAGCCGAAGCGCCGACAGGTTTCCGCCAGCATCGGGAAATGGGATTCGACAAAGCCCCGGCCCCGATGG
>JBJHAU010000245.1:0-3157 GCA_050480665.1 Alphaproteobacteria bacterium
GTTCGGCCTGCCCCTTTCGGCGGAAGCCCAGCAACGCGCGGGGACGGCGGTCGAGACCCGGCTTCCGGTCGAAGGCCTGCCCGATCTGGTGATCCCGCCGCTTGATCCTCGCCAGGGGCGGCGGCTTTTCGCCGAACGGGCCTGTGTTGTCTGTCATACGATCGGGGGTGTCGGCGGCCGGGGCGGCGGGGCTCTCGGCGGCAGGAGCCGGCCGGAAACCCTTGATCTTCTCGATTTCGTGGCGGGCATGTGGCGCGGCGGTTTGCCGATGCTTCATTACCAGCGAGCCCTGTTCGGTGCCGAGGTGGATCTGACCGGGGAAGAAATCGGCCATCTCATCGCCTTCCTCACCGATCCGGGAGAACAGGCCCTGTTTTCCGAGAAGGACATTCCCGAATTCATCCTCGCTTTCATGAAGCGCCACAACCTCGATCGCTCCCCCCGCTGAGGGCAAGGCCCTTCCCGGCTGGTGTACAGGGCACCGTTCAGGGCGCCGCCAAGGCACGGTTCTGGGGGGAAGACGGAAGAAACGGCCACGGAAGAAACGGCCAATGGTCCGCGCTGCTTGTTGCGGCCCGTCACCGCCTGTCGCCGTCCTTCTGCGGGCGGCGGGGCCTAGTTGGGCGCGGCTGTGGTGGCGCCTTCGCCCCGGGCGATCCGGGTCGTATCCCCGGATGAGGAATCGAGGCTGGCATAGAGACGATCCGTCTTGCCGCGCTCGGCCTGGAAGCGGGCCAGTTCCTGCCCTTTCAGGGCCTTGCCCGTCGGCAGGTTCATCCCCATGGGGTTGATCTGCGTGTTGTTGCGCAGAACCTCGTAATGCAGATGCGGCCCGGTGGATTGCCCGGTGGTGCCCACATAACCGATCACCTGGCCCTGGGTAACCCGTGCCCCGCGTGTGATTCCCCGAGCAAAACGGCTGAGATGCGCATAGGCGGTGGCATAGGTATCGTTGTGGCGGATACGGATATAGTTACCGTAACCGCCGTTCCACCCTGCCACGGTCACCACGCCATTGCCGGCGGCCATGATCGGCGTACCGGTCGGGGCGGCGAAATCGACGCCGCGATGCATGCGGTTAAAGCCGAGGATCGGGTGACGGCGCGGGCCGAAATTGGAAGACAGCCTTGCGCCATCGATCGGGGTCCGCATCAGCAGACGGCGGACGCTTTCGCCCTTGTCGTTGTAGAAATCGACAACCCCGTCATCATCCTTGAAACGGTAGACGGGAAGGCGGGTGCCGCGCAAGGTCAGGGCCGCGAACAGGATGTCTCCGACGCCTGCGGTTTCGCCATCGGGTGTTTCCTTGCGCTCGAACAGGATCTCGAAACCGTCGCCGGGATGGATATCGCGCTGGAAATCGACCTCGTAGGAGAAGATGCGAATCATCGAAACCAGTGTGGGCACGGGAACCCCGGCCCTCACCGCATCGACATAGAGGCTCGAGGCAATCGCACCGCTGGCGGCATCGCGGGTGGTGGTCAGCGGCGTTTCCTCGATTCGGGCGCGGAAGCCATTGCCGGACTCCCGTTCCACCGCAACCATGCGGGTCAGGGCAGGGGCGAAGTGAAGCCTCTGGAAGGTAGCGGGGGCTTCGTCCTCATCGGTCAGGGGCTGGAAGGTGAGGGTGAGTTCGGTTCCGGGCCGCAGGCTGCGCGGATTGAACACATCGCGCATCGCTTCGATCGCGGCATGGGCCTCGGCGCGAGAGATGTCGGCGTTCGTCAGCATGGCCATCAGGGTGTCGCCGGCACCGACATGAAGGGTGCGGCTGATCGGCTCGGCCACCCTGTCTGCGGCCGGAGCCGTCTGGGACCTTGCCACCACCAGAGGATCAATGTCCGATTCCAGATCGGCGAGGGAGGGATGAAGGCTCGACGGAACCGATGTGGTTCCCGGCCCGGTCCAAAGCAGCACTGCAAGGCCCACCATGGCCAGCGTGCCGCAGGCGGCCAGACCGGCCCGGTAGGGCTTTCGAAGCCCTTCAATCCCTGCGCGGGAAAAGGCCGGAAGATGGAGGCGAAGCCGCGCCGCCCCTGCCCGCACCCCCTGCAAGGCGGCAAGAAGGCCATGGGTCATCTTCGCAAGGGTCATCCTCGCAAGGGCCATTTTAGCAAGGGACGCGCACAGGGCGCGCAGAACGCAGAGGACATTTCGCGCCATGGCAACGGGCGATGAGGCATTCTTCTGGCGGGGGGCTGCCCCGGTCGTGACACGGGCATCCGAACCACCCTCCGGAAAGGGCGGCGGTGCGGGCGGCGAAGGGGGAAGGGGCGGCAGGGAGGTCACAACAGGGGTTCCAGACTCATGAAAAAAGGGACACGAGACAGGTTCGCGGGCAACACGGGACTGTCGAGGAATGGATCTCTGGCCATGGTTCGGGCACTCCGTTTGCCGCAGGGCCAGGGGTCGCCGGGCGACAGGAAACCGGACCCCGCAAAGACACACCCTGTAAAAACACACAGGGTGGCCCCGCCACGCGGGACGCACAGTCTCCCGATGTTATGCCCGGATCGGGCCCTGAACGCTTTGCCAGGATCGGGCCCTGAACAAAGAGATCTGGAGTCCTTCTCCACGGGCGGCCAGAAAGCTCTACGAGCATCCGGAAAGCCCAGGCGCCACGGGCCACCAGCAAGCCCGGGCTGATCCCTCACGCCCCCGGATCATGGACGGCGGACCGTCCATGACGTCTTAACCAAGAATGGAAGCCATGGCCGGGCCTGTCAATCCTTCATTGTCGCGCCTTTGGCGGCGGATCTTCATGGCCGGGCGATCCTTTGCACTGCCGCGCTGCCATGCACCCCATGGGATTGGTGCGTGTCATGATCTCAGAAGGGAATCGGGCAGGGGGCGGCGGAACCATGGTTGTTGATCGGTTCCCATCTGTCGTGGCCGCCCGGAATCCGCTATAGAACCGTGCAGGAGTTCCGAAGAGGCCCCGGGCATGGGCGGGGGTTCAGGCTCCGCTGCCGGGTCGGGGGGCTTGAGGCAGGGCCTGGAGGTTGGGCCTGGAGGAGAGCAGCAGAGGGGGGGGGAGCAGGATCGATGGCGAGGGATGGAGCAATCTTTGTGACCGGGCATCAGGGCCTGGTGGGCGGCGCCGTGGTCGATGCCTTGCGCCGGGGGGGGCATGATCCCCTTCTTCTGCGCAGCCGCG
>JBJHAU010000246.1:0-3141 GCA_050480665.1 Alphaproteobacteria bacterium
GGCCCCGCCCCGGCACATGCCCTTGCCCCGACAGGCGGGGTCGTCGACATCTGAGGTGTTCGACCCCTGAGCCATTCGGGATCGTGCCGCGCCCGAAGATTTGTCGTGACGGCGAAACTGCGCTAAGCCTGATCGTTCTTCGCCTGCTTGGCAAGCGGTCAGGAGCGATCAGGGAGGGTATCCATGAGCCGAGACTCGATGGCGTTCGATGTGGTCATTGTCGGTGCGGGCCCGGCGGGGCTATCGGCGGCGATCCGGCTGCATCAGGAGGCCGAGGCTTCTGGCCGCGCGCTTTCGATCTGTGTGGTGGAAAAGGGCTCGGAAGTCGGAGCCCATATCCTTTCCGGTGCCGTCCTTGATCCGCGCGGGCTCGACAGGCTTTTGCCCGACTGGCGCGAGATGGAGGGCGCGCCCATCGAAACCCCGGTCACATCCGACCGCTTTCGTCTGCTGACCCGCCGTCATGCGATCCCGTTGCCGCATCCGCCGGGCACGGGCAACCGGGGCAACTACATCATCAGCCTCGGGGCGCTCTGCCGCTGGCTTGCTGCCCATGCCGAACAGCTCGGGATCAACATCTTTCCAGGTTTCGCCGCAAGCGAGGTCCTGTTCGACGCGGAAGGCGGGGTGCGGGGCGTCGCGACCGGCGACATGGGGCTCGACAGGGAGGGCAAGCCCGGCCCCCAGCATCAGCCCGGTGTCGAACTTCTGGCCCGCCAGACCCTGTTCGCCGAAGGCTGTCGCGGATCTCTTGCCCGCCAGCTGATTCGCCGCTTCGGGCTGGACGACCAGTCGGAACCGCAGACCTACGGGCTGGGGATCAAGGAATTGTGGGAGGTTCCCGAAGCCCATCATCGCCCGGGAACGGTGCTGCATGCGATCGGCTGGCCGCTTGATCGCCATACCTATGGGGGCGCCTTCCTTTATCACATGCAGGGCGGGCTCGTTTCCGTCGGCCTGGTCGTAGGCCTCGACTATGCCAATCCCTATCTGTCGCCCTTCGAGGAATTCCAGCGGTTCAAGACCCATCCGTCCATACGCCCGGTGTTCGAGGGCGGGCGACGCATCGCCTATGGCGCCCGCGCCCTGAACGAGGGGGGGATTCAGTCCATTCCGAGGCTCACCTTCCCCGGCGGGGCCCTGATTGGCTGTTCGGCCGGGTTTGTCGATGTTGCCCGGATCAAGGGCATCCACAATGCCATGGCCTCGGGCATGGCGGCGGCAGAGGCGGTGGCCGCTCATCTGGCCGTGGGCGATGGCCTCGGTGAAGTGCCGGGCTATCGGGAGCGCCTGTCCGAAAGCTGGGTGCTGAAGGAACTGCATCAGGTGCGGAACATCCGTCCGGGCTTCCGCCACGGTCTGCTACCCGGCCTGCTCAACGCCGCTGTGGATTACGGTCTGTTTCGCGGTCGCCTTCCCTGGACGCTCGGGCATCGCCAGGATCATGCCAGCCTTCGTCCTGCGGCCAATGCCCGGCCGATAGCCTATCCCAGGCCGGACAACACGCTCACCTTCGACAGGCTGAGCTCGGTTTTCCTGTCCAACACCAATCACGAGGAAAACCAGCCCTGCCATCTTGTTCTGGGCCAGCCGGAGCGGGCGATCACGGTCAATCTGGATGTCTATGCCGCCCCGGAAACCCGCTATTGCCCGGCCGGGGTCTACGAGACGGTGCAGGGTCCCGAAGGCGCACCAAGGCTCCAGATCAATGCCCAGAACTGCATTCACTGCAAGACCTGCGACATCAAGGATCCCACCCAGAACATCACCTGGGTTCCCCCCGAAGGGGGCGGTGGCCCGAACTATCCGAATCTCTGACGGAAGGAACCGTTTTCCAGATCTTTGCGCCACCCGGCTCCGATCCGGGTCCGGGATTCGAACCGTTCCCCTGTCCCATGCTATAGTTCGCCCTGAGGCGCCATGGACTGCGGCGCCCTGATCCGGTCGGCCCCATGCTGCGCTGCAAGACCCCTTTCGTTACCGTTCCGCCGGAACCACCTTCGTTCCTGCGGCTCTGCCCGTTGCGATTCGGGTCGTGGTCCGGGGCCATGGCCGGTCTTGCCGTCGCTGCCCTGCTTGTCGTCATGGCCGGTCTTTCCGGTTGCAGCTCTCCGGTTCCCAAGGCGTCCGGAACATCCGCGACACCCGTGATTTCGGTGACGGCTCCCGGGGCCGTCGAGCCGCCCCCCATGCCGCCCCCCTTCCTCGCCGTGTCCTCCGCCCCGTTCCACCGGCCATTTCCGGCGGGCGCCTTTCTTGCGGCCCGCCATGCCGAGGCCATCCATGATGCCGGGCGTGCCAAGTCGCTGTTGTCCCAGGTGCTTTCCGTCGCGCCCGAGGATCCTCGCCTTGTGCGCATGATCCTGCGTCAGTCCATCGCCGCCGGCGCTCGCGACGACGCGGTCCGCTACGCCCGAACCCTGAAAGCCCTCGGGGTGCAGAGCACCCTGGCCGAGATGATCCTGGCGGTGGCCGATCTGGCCGAGGGACGGTTCGAGGCGGTCGAATCCCGCCTGGGGCCCTTGCCTGCGGGCGGTCTCTACGCCTATACCCTGCCCCTGCTTCGCGGCTGGGCTCTCGCCGGGGCTGGCGATCACGAAGCGGCGCTTGCCGTTCTGGAGCCCTTGTCCCCGCCCGTCGGTTTCGAGGCGCTGATGCGTCTGCATCGGGCGCTGATCACCCTTCACAAGGGCGATGAAGACCTTGCCCGTTCCCGGTTCGAAGCCCTGCTGGAAGCCGAAGCGCCCTTCCTGCGCGAGGTGCTCGAAACCGGAGCCTATTTCGAACGGGCGGGGGCGCAGGAACGCGCCATTGCCCATTACCGGCAGGTTCTGTCCATGGCCCCGGACATGATGGGGGTCGCGGCTGCCCTTGCCCGCGCCCGGGCAGAGGAGGTGCCGCCGCCGCCCCTTCTCGATCCGGCCCATGCGGCCGCTGCCGGTTTGTCGCATCTTGCCCATCTTCTTGCCCGGCAGGGCGCCACTGCCCTGGCCTTGCGCCATGCCCGGCTCGGGCTGTTTCTGGCCCCCGGGGATTCGCTGATCCGGATGCTTGATGCGAACATCCTTGCCGAGCTTGACCGCTTCGAAGAGGCCCTTGCGGCCTATGATTCCCTGAACGCCGACGATCCTCTTGCCTGGT
>JBJHAU010000247.1:0-3136 GCA_050480665.1 Alphaproteobacteria bacterium
CCGCCACCCTGCACGAGATCGGCGGGCACGAGATCGGCGGGGCAGAGGTGGCGGCTTCCCGTCTCCCGCCGGTTCCCATCGGAAGGCCGCTTCCGGGCCGGAGGCTGATCCTCCGCGACAGCCATGGCCGCAGGGTGCCCCGCGGCATGGACGGCGAACTCTGCATCGCAGGGCCGCTGCTTGCCGAGGGATATCAGGATCGCGACGCCCTGACCGCCGAACGGTTCGTTGTGGATGACAAGGGAGACAGGCTCTATCGGACCGGCGATCTGTGTCGCTGGCGTGACGACGGGGCCCTCGCCTTCATGGGGCGGCTGGATGATCAGCTGAAAATTGCCGGCCATCGTATCGAACCCGGCGAAGTGGAAGCCGCAGCGCGGGCCCTGCCCGGCATCGGGGAGGCCTGCGCCGTTGCAACCGGGGGCGCGCTGGTGCTGCATGTGGTGCCGGCCAAAGGGGCGACCCCTGATCCCGGCCCTGATTCCGCCCCCGCCCCCTCTCTGGACCCGGTCGCAGTTCGCGCCGCCCTTGCCGAAACGCTTCCGGCCTACATGCTGCCGTCCACCGTGGTGCTGCGCGAAGAGCCTTTGCCGTTCCTTGCTTCGGGAAAGATCGATCGCCGCGCCCTTTCCCGTGCTGCCATTGCCCCCTCGTCCGCCCCGCCCGGGACCATCCCGCGCCCGCTGTCGCAGGCCGAGGAGATCCTGTGCCGCCTGTGGGAAGAGATTCTGGATCGTCCTGAGGTGGGGGTGGACGAAAACTTCTTCGTGCTGGGCGGTCATTCCCTTGCAGGCCTGCGCCTGCTGTCCCGAATCCGTGTGGAATTCGGCGTGGAACTGGGGCTGCGTGTCCTGTTCGATCATTCGACCATCGCCGGGCTTGCCAGCCTGCTTCCCGAGGAGGTGGGGATCATCGAGGCGCCTGCCGATCGGCTGGACCGGTCCTTCGGCGGGGATACCCGTAACCCCCCCAAGGCATCGGCGTCTCCCGCCGATGCGGCCTGAAAGGAAATCCGGCCGTGCCAGGCGTTTCCCTTTCTGTCAGGGCCGTGGCCACCATTCTTGGCGTCATGGGGCTTTCGGTCGTGCTGGCCGTCTGGCTGAACCTGCTGCGCTTCGAGGAAACCTACACGGCCCTGGTGGAACGCCGCCTGGCCGTGGTGCTCGAGGATGCTCACAACGATATCCTCGTCGGCCTCGATCTGGGGCTCAGGCCCGATACGATGGAATCATTGCCCTCGATTCTCGAACGCGCCCTTTCGGATATGCCTGAAGCCCATGCGGCCAGGGTCCTTGAGTGCACCGGAGGGCCGGTTGCCGCAGCGACGAAGGGCGAAAGCGTGGTATTGGCCGCCCTTGATCCCGGGGCCATTCCTGCGACGACCCACTGGAATCAGCGCATTCCCGAAGGCCTGCGCAGCGGGCTCTGGCTGACCGACAGCTTCGGGGATTGTGCCGGCATCCTGGTGCTGGAGATGACCACCGAAGCCCAGGACACGGCTCTGGCCGCCGTGCGCGAGCGCCTGCTTCTCGGGGGCGCCCTCGCCCTTTTGCTGGTGCTTCCGGCCGTGATCGCGGTGAGTCGTATCCTGCGTCGCCGCAAAAGGCTCATGGATCAGCTCTGCGCCGATATAGAGACGCTGGGCGAGGGGGCAGGGCAGGGTGATCCCGCCACACTGGAGATTCATCATGCCCTGACCGACAGCGAGGCCCGGATGATCCGCGCCTATCAGCAGGCCCGGGCATCGCTGGCGGAAGATGCGTCCCGATCCGGGAGGCCCGCAACGTGAATGCCGGGGCCGCAAGAGCGGTTGGCCAATGGGTCGGCACACCCTTGACCCGCATGGCGCTGATCGTCGGCCTGTTCCTTCTGGCGGCGCTGGCCACCATTTCCTGGTTCGCGGCCGAGGCCGGGCGCGGCCCGTTGCTGGAGGAATTGACCGCCAAGGCCCAGACCCAGGGCGATACCGTCAGGCGCAAGATCGAGCGAGCCTTCACCTACGGCATCCCCGAGGATCGATTGCTCGGTCTTGACGTGCTTTATGATCGGCTGGTTCTGAACGATCCGAATCTTCTGTTCATGACCGTCACGGCGGCCGATGGCCGGGTGCTTGCCACGGCCGGTCAGCCCGAACGGCAGGACACCGCCGGTACGCTGGAAACACGCCTTCCGCTCTCCACCGGCGGGATGCTCAGGGTTGGTCATGACCGCGCAGCCGCCATGAAGCCCCTGGCCGATCTGCGTCTGGACATCGCCACCGTGCTTTTGGTGGTGGCCGCGCTTGCCTTCGAGGTGATGCTGCTGGTGTTCACCCTCAGCGTCGTCATGCCCGCCCGCACCGCCGAACGGGTTCTGGCCGATGTGGCCGCACGGCGCTACGGGTTGGTGCATGGGCAGGTGCTGCGTGACGAGCTGGGGCGTTTCCTGGGCCGTCTGAACGCCGCCATCGTCGGGGCCGCACAGCGCATCGGCTCGATCCCGAGACCGCTGCGCATGCCTCAGGTGATTGGCGTGCGGCTGCTGGCCTTCCTGTTCGTCTTTGCCGAAGAACTGGCCCGCCCGGTCATGCCGATGTTTTTCGCCGAGATCACCGGAGGCGGCCTCGACCGAACAGGGGCTGGAGAGTCCACCGGGGGAACGATGGGGGCCAGCATTGCCATGACCGCCCACATGCTGGTGGTTGCCATCGCCATGCCGTTGGGAAGCGCGCTCTATGCTCATGTCGGCCGTTTGCCGCTCTACGTCTCCGGGGCGCTTCTGGCCACCGTCGGGCTGGCGGGGACGGCCCTGCTGGCCGATGGCCTTGGCGAGCTTGTGGCGTGGCGGGCCGTGTCGGGACTGGGCTATGCGGCAACCTTTGTCGCATGCCAGGGGCATGTTCTGGAATCGACCAATGATTCCAATCGTGTTCAGGGTTCGGCCATGATGGTCGCGGGCATCATGCTGGCCGATATCTGCGGACCGGCCATCGGGGGAATCGTTGCCGGGCATTTCGGTGCACAGATGACCTTCCTTCTGGGCGCCGGGGTGGCCCTGGTCGCAGCCCTTTCGGCGGGGGTTCTGCTGGGCCGGGGGGGAACTGCGTCGGGCACGGCGCTGGAGACGGGAATCCATCCGGAAGAAACCCCTCCACGGC
>JBJHAU010000248.1:0-3116 GCA_050480665.1 Alphaproteobacteria bacterium
CCTTGCCCGGGCGCGCGGCTGGCCGATCCTCGATCACGAACCGGCCATCGGCGGACGTTTCGCCGCCCTGACCAATGTCGGCCTGTTGCCTGCGGCCATGGCCGGGCTCGATCCCCGTGCGATCCGCGACGGGGCCGCCTGGGCCCTGGATCAGGCGCTCGGTGAAGATGGCGGGCACGGCCTGCGCGGGGCGGCGGAATCGCCGCCGGCCCTGGGGGCGGCGCTTGCCCATGCCCTGTGGCAGGCGCGCGGAATCACCCAGACCGTGCTTGTCGCCTACCGGGATCGTCTCGAACCCTTCACCCGCTGGTATCGTCAGCTCTGGGCCGAAAGCCTCGGCAAGGGCGGCAAGGGAACCACGCCGATCGCCGCCCGGGGACCGGTGGATCAGCACAGCCAGTTGCAGCTGTGGCTCGACGGGCCGGACGACAAGATGTTCACCCTTCTGCTGGGCGATCCGGCGGCGACCGGGCCGCTGATCGAGGTCGATCCGGTGCTGGCCGACTCGCTTTCCTGGCTTTCCGGGCGGCGTTTGGGCGCCCTGCTGGCCGCCGAACAGGAGGCGACACGGGAAACCCTGGTGACGGCGGGACGGCCTGTGCGCTGCCTCAGGATTCAGGCATCCGATGCAGGAACCGTGGGCGCGCTGATGATGCATTTCATGCTGGAAACCCTGTTTGCCGCGCATCTGTTCGCCGTCGATCCCTACGACCAGCCCGCGGTGGAGGAAGGCAAGATCCTGGCGCGGGATGCGCTGGCGCGCCTTCCCTCTCACGCCCCGGTGCAGGCTTCGGGCGATCCCGTGCCTTCGCCCTCATGACGATACGCATCCTTCCCGATACCCTGGTCAGCCGGATTGCCGCAGGTGAGGTGATCGAGCGCCCGGCGGCGGTGGTCAAGGAACTGGTGGAGAATGCCCTGGATGCCGGGGCCCGCAGCATCGAGATCGTCCTGAGGGAAGGGGGCAAGAGCTTCATCGCCGTCAGCGATGATGGCTGCGGCATGGATGCCGAAGATCTGGCCCTTGCGGTGCGCCGTCATGCCACGTCGAAACTGGTCGATGACATGCTGGTGCGCATCGCCACCCTCGGATTTCGGGGCGAGGCCCTGCCTTCGATCGGCGCTGCGGCAAGGCTTACCATCCTTTCCCGCCCGCGTGGGGGGGGCACTGCCCATACCCTTTCGGTGGAGGGGGGAAGGCTGTCTCCGCCCCGGCCCGCCGCCTTGCGCGAGGGCACACGGGTCGAGGTGCGCGACCTGTTCTTCGCCACGCCGGCCCGGCTCAAGTTTCTCAAGGCGGATCGCACGGAATGGAGCCATTGTCTCGATGTCGTGCTGCGTCTGGCCATGGCGCATCCCGAGGTGGCCTTCAGGTTGAGCCATGACGGCCAGGACAGGATCGTGCTGGATCAGGCCACCGGCGAAGGACGGGAGCGGCTCCGCCGTCGGCTGGCCGATTGCCTTGGCGCGGGTTTCGTCGAGGATGCGCTCGATATCGAGGCGCGTCGCGACGATCTCGTCCTTTCAGGGTTGGCGGCCCTGCCTGCGGCCTCGCGGCGGACGACGGATCGCCAGTTCCTGTTCGTCAATGGCCGCCCGGTGCGCGACAGGATGCTGGCCGGGGCTCTCAGGGGCGCCTATCAGGAGGTTCTGGCCCGTGACCGGCATCCGGCGGTGGCGTTGTTTCTCGAAGTGCCGCCGGATTTTGTCGATGTCAATGTGCATCCCGCCAAGACGGAAGTCCGGTTCAGGGATCCCGGCCAGATGCGCGGCCTTCTGGTCGGCGCGATTCGCCATGCCCTGGCTGGCGCCGGGGTGCGGCCCTCGCGCCATGTCAGCGAGGCTGCCCTTGGCGCGTTCCGGGGCGGGGCCGCGATGGCGCGTCCCGGAGACCTCTCCGGGCGCCCATCCGGGTCTCTCTCAGGGTCTTTGTCGCGGTCTTTCTCAGGCTCTCTCTCCGAGCCCCTGTCACAGGCTCTGGCCTTCCAGGCGCCCCTGCCGCAGCCCATCGCTTCCGATCCCGCCCGGCCAGAGGCGCCGGAAGGACAAGCCTTCCCGCCCGCCGCCACGGCGGACGGGGCGGAAAATCCCCGGGGCCTGCCCCTCGGCCTTGCCCGCACCCAGCTGTTCAACACCTATATCATTGCCGAATCCGATGAGGGCATGGTGATTGTCGATCAGCACGCGGCCCATGAACGGCTGGTCACGGAACGGATTCGCGAAGCCCTGGGCGGGCGTGGAGTCGCCCGCCAGATCCTGCTGATTCCGGAAGTGATCGATCTGGAACCCGGCACTGCCGAGCCCTTGCTGGCGCGGTCGGGGGAACTGGCGGCGCTTGGCCTTGTGATCGAGGCCTTCGGGCCGGGCGCGGTGGTGGTGCGGGAAACCCCGGCCCTTCTGGGAACCCTGAATCTGCCGCCGCTGCTTCGCGATCTGGCCGAAGAGATCGGCAGCCTGCCCCCGGGCATGGCGCTGATCGAACGGCTCGACACGGTCACCGCCTCGATGGCCTGCCATTCCTCGGTCCGGGCCGGACGCCGGCTGAACCCGGACGAGATGAATGCCCTGTTGCGGTCGATGGAAGCGACCCCCAATGCGGCACAATGCGGGCATGGCCGCCCGACCTTCATCGTTCTCGGCCGCGGCGATATCGAGCGCCTGTTCGGCCGTCGCTAGTCTGTCGCGCCGGATCCGGCCCCGCCCGAGAACCGGAAGAACAGGAAGCGGGCCGCGCCGAACCGGCGTTCGCGCAGCAAGGTGAACCCCTGCGGCGGGACAAGGCGTTCCTCGGCACCGATTTCGGCGATCACGAGCGCCTCGGGGGCGATCCAGCCTTTCGCCGTCAGCGCCGCCATGGCCCTTGCGGCCAGCAGGGTGCCCCAGGGCGGATCGAGAAAGACCAGCCCGTGGGCCTCGCGCGCCGGGCGCGGCCGGGTGGCATCCATGCGCAGGATCACGGTCGAAGTCTCGCCAAGCTGGCGGGCATTGCGCCGTGCGGCTTCCAGGGCGGCGCTGTCGAGATCCAGAAGGGTGGCGCGCCCCGCCCCGCGCGACAGGGCCTCGAAGGCAAAGGCACCGGTTCCGGCGAAGGCTTCCAGCACATGAACATCCCGGAG
>JBJHAU010000249.1:0-3097 GCA_050480665.1 Alphaproteobacteria bacterium
CGCGGATCCTATCGGTGATCTGCGCCCACCGCCTCGGCGATGGTGGTCATGCCCTCGGCGGCAAGCCTTGTGGCAAGCCCGTCGAGGATTTCTTGCACCAGCCCGGGGCCGCGGTAGACGAGACCGGTATACACCGAGACCAGCGAAGCCCCGGCCCTGATCTTCGCCCAGGCATCCTCGGCGCTCGAGATGCCGCCGATCCCGATCAGGGGCACGGCTCCGCCGGTTTCCCGATAGCAGTCGGAAAGGACCCGGGTAGAAGGGGCGAACAGTGGCCGTCCCGACAATCCGCCGCTTTCCCGGCGGTGCCGGCTGGCAAGGCCCGGGGGGCGGCCAATGGTGGTGTTGGACACGATCAGCCCATCCATCGCCCCGTCGCGGGCAAGGGCGGCAATGTCGGCCAGGGCTTCATCGTCAAGATCGGGGGCGATCTTGACAAGAACAGGGGGCAGGCCCCTTGCCCCGGCCCCGGATTTGGCAAGGCCCCGGCGCACGGCGGCAAGCAGGGGGATGAGGGACTCCCTGTCCTGAAGGGCCCTGAGACCGGGGGTGTTGGGCGAGGATACGTTGATCACCAGATAATCGGCAAAGGATCCCAGCCTTCGCGCGAGCACCGCGTAATCGGCTTCGGCGTCGGTCTGATCCTTGTTGCGCCCGATATTGACGCCGACAAGCCCCCCCCTTGCCGCCGCCGCCCGGCGGCGAAAGGCGGCAAGCCTTCGGGCCGCGCCTTCCATGCCCCGATTGTTGAAGCCGAGCCGGTTGATCACCGCCCTGTCTTCCTTCAACCGGAAGATCCGGGGTTTCGGGTTGCCCGGCTGGGGCTTCGGGGTGATGGTTCCCACCTCGACGAAGGCGAAGCCCATGGCGAGAAGGGGGGCGATGGCCACCGCATCCTTGTCGAAGCCGGCAGCAAGCCCCAGGGGAGAAACGAAATCGCGGTCCCACAGGCGAAGTCCGAGACTGGCAGAAGGCGGCGAAGCCAGCCTTGGCCCAAGCCCGAGCCGCAATCCGGCAAGGGTGGCGCGGTGGGCCGCTTCCGGGGGCAGACAGGCGAGCAGGGGGCGGCAGAGCGCGAAGAGGCTCACGCCCCGGCTCCGTCGGCGAAGCCTTCGGGCAGCCGGTGCCGGCCTTCGGCATCCCGTTCGACGGGGCCAATCTCGACCAGTTGACCCGGGGCCAGAACCCCGTAGAAATGCGGATAGAGATCACCCCCGGCGGAGGCTTCCCAGCAGAGGTCGGGACCGAGGATCTCGGGCGCTGCGGCCAGCAGGACCAGATCATCCTCGCCAGCGAAATGCCGGGCCAGGCTGCGCCGGACCTGGGATGCCTCGGAGAAATGGATGAAGCCATCACGCAGACAATCGGGACCGCCCCGATAGACCCCCTCGCGCAAGGCCTGAAGCCAGGCCTCTCTGCGGGCGACGTGATAGACGGCGGCGCGCCTGGGCGGGTCGATGTTCATGGCCGGAAGCTAGCAAACCGGCGCGTTCCTGAACAGGGGAAGACGCCCCGGCCGCCACGATGTTTTCCGCTTGGGTTGAACGCGCTGATCGGCGACACTCCGGCCCATGCGAATCCTGAACTTCATCGAGGGCCGGTGGGTCGAGGGCAACCCCGCGATCCTCGGCCCCATGAGCAACGCCACATGGATGGCCAGCGTCGCCTTCGACGGGGCTCGCGTGTTCGACGGCGTCTGCCCGGATCTGGAGCGCCATGCGGAACGCTGCGTGCGCTCGGCACGGATCCTTGGCCTCGATCCGCCGCTGGAAGCCGCAGAGATCGCCGCCCGCACCTGGGAAGGCATTCGCCAGTTTCCCGACAAGGCCGAGCTGTATATCCGCCCCGTGTTCTACGCCGAGGACGGTTTCGTAAGCCCGTTGCCGGAATCCACCCGTTTCGTCCTGACCCTGTTCGAGCGCGCCATGCCGGAACCAAGGGGGTTCACCGCCCACCTTTCCCGCATTCGCAGGCCGACACCGGAATCCGCCCCCACCCTGGCCAAGGCCAGCTGCCTCTACCCGCAATCGGCCGCCGCCCTTCGCGAGGCGCGAAGCGCCGGGTTCGGCAATGCGGTGGTGCTTGATGCGCTTGGCCATGTCGCCGAGTTCGCCACCGCGAACCTGTTTCTCGCCCGGAAGGGACGGCTGTTCACCCCGATCCCCAACGGCACCTTTCTCGATGGCATCACCCGCCAACGGGTGATCGCGCTGCTGCGGGCCGACGGGGTGGAGGTGATCGAGACCAGCCTTGATGTCGAATCCCTGACAGAGGCCGAGGAAATCTTCGCCACAGGAAATTACGCGAAGGTCACCCCCCTGATCCGGTTCGCCGACCGCACCCTGCCGATGGGGCCGTTCTACAAGCGGGCCCGCGCCCTTTACATGGACTGGGCGCGAAGCAGCGGGCCCCTTCGCTGAGCCCCTGTACGGCCCAGATGCGCCGCCGCACGGTTCTCCGCCGCACGGGTCTCCGCCGAAGGGCGCTCAGCCGAGTGGCTCTCCGTCGAGAACCCTGCGGATCAGGGCCAGGGTCTCGTCCCGCCCGTAAAGGGCGATGAACGATCCCATCCGCGGGCCCTGCGACTGCCCCAGAAGGATTTCATAAAGCGCGGCAAACCAGGCCCGGAGATCGGCGAAGGCATGGCGCTTGCCCACCTCGTAGACGGCTGTCTGGATGGTTTCCGCCGCCGCCCCATCGGGCAGGGCGGCGAGGGTTTCCGCAAGATCGGCCAGGGCCGCCCGTTCCATGGCATCGGGCAGGCGGTAGGTCTTTCCGGGCTTTACGAAGTCGCGGTAATAGGCCAGGGCATGGCCGACGAGACGATCGAGAAACGGTGCCGATTGCGGGGTTGCCTCGGGAAGGTAGCGGCTGATGAAGCCCCAGAGCACCGCCTTGTCCTCGGTGTTGCAGACCGAAGCGAGATTGAGCAGCATGCCGAACCCGAGCGAAGGCCCGGCCTCGGGCACGCGACCGGCATGAATATGGTAGGCCGGGTTCTGGATCTGCCGTGCCGGATCCTCTTCGGGAAAGCGTTCCAGATGGGCGAGATACTCGTCGACCGCCCGCGGGATCACATCGAAACAGAGCCGCTTGG
>JBJHAU010000250.1:0-3087 GCA_050480665.1 Alphaproteobacteria bacterium
GTCGTGCACAGCAACCCCCCCGAAAGCCCCCGCGATGGGAGCGACTTTACCCGCATTCCTGTGGCTGTGACCACGCCCTCACCCGCATCCCCGACACCGCGCAAGACACCGCGCACGGATGACCATTCCGAACGGCTGCGCGAGATCGCCATCGCCCTCAGCGAGAGCGACACCGGGCTGCCCCGCGTGGTCGCCTCCGGCAAGGGAGCCGTGGCCCGCCAGATTCTGGAGATCGCCTTCAGCCAGGGCGTGAAGGTTCGCGAGGATGCGGATCTTGCCGAAATCCTGGCTGCGGTGGATGTCGACAACGAGATTCCCCTCGCGGCGCTCGCCGCCGTGGCCGAAATCCTGAGCTATGTCTATCGCGCAAGCGGGGCCGGGGCAGGCCCGACCCCGAATCCGCCAACAGGGATGCCTGCCCATGGCTGAACCATATGTGGAACTGGACCATGCCCTGAAATCCCTGACCGAGGTGATCGCCGCCACCCGGCGGGTCGTGTCCGAGGGCACCATGGTCAGCCTCGATCCCCTTCAGGACGAGGTGGAGCGGATCTGCACCGGCCTTCAGGCGCTTCCCCCGGCAGAAGCCATGAAGGCAAGAGCGCCGCTGCTCGCCCTCATGGCCGGTCTTGATGACCTTGCCGGAGAAATGGCAACGCAACGCGACAAGGCAGCCAGCGGGCTGAAGACCACGGCCCATCACGGCCATGCCGCAAGCGCCTATGCGAGAAAGGGAAGAAGGGCCGACCGCGGCAAGGGCGAGGCATGAGCATCGCCGGCTATCTGAACTTCATTCTTGCCCTGATCTTCGTTCTCGGACTGATCGGGATCGCGGCCTGGGGCTGGCGTCGGGTGGTGCTCGGCGACCGTCTGCCGGGGCTTCCGGGAAGGGCTGGCCGCATCCGGCTGATCGAAACCCGCGCCATCGATGCCCGCAGGCGCTGCGTGCTGATCGGCTGCGATGACCGGGAATATCTTGTGATTCTTGGTTCCCAATCGGAAACGCTGATCGATTCGCGCCCCGGCGGCATCCGCCCTTCCGAACGCAAACCCCTTCCGCCAAACGAGGCCGCCACGTGAGCCCCGGAGCCTTTCCCTTACGGATCCTTGCCACTGCAATCGTTCTTGCCCTTGCCCTCGGGGGGCTTGCGGGCGGGGCGGCGGCACAAAGCATCAGCCTCGATCTCGGCAATGCCGACGGGGGCACCATGGGCCGCCTGCTTCAGATCGTTGCGGTTCTGACCGTTCTGTCCCTGGCACCGGCCATCCTGATCATGGTGACCTCCTTTACCCGGATCGTCGTCGTCCTGTCGTTTCTCCGCTCCGCGCTGGGCACCCAGCAGACACCCCCCAACATGGTGCTGATCAGCCTCGCGCTGTTCCTGACCGCCTTCATCATGGCGCCCGTTTTCGAGCAGGCCTATCGCGAGGGAATCCTGCCAATGGTCGAGGAGCAGATCGAAGGCGAAGAAGCCTTTGACCGCACCGTGGCGCCGTTTCGCAGCTTCATGATGGCCGAGGTACGCGATCAGGACCTGTCCCTGTTCTACGAACTTTCGGGCGTCACCCCGCCCGAGGATCCCGAAGCCACACCGCTCCGGATTCTGGTGCCCGCCTTCATGATCAGCGAATTGCGCCGGGCCTTCGAAATCGGATTCCTGATCTTCGTGCCCTTCCTCATCATCGACATGGTGGTGGCCTCGGTCCTGATGTCGATGGGCATGATGATGCTGCCCCCGGTCATGATCTCGCTGCCTTTCAAGCTGATCTTCTTCGTGCTGGTGGATGGCTGGTATCTGGTTGCCGGAAGCCTGATCCGAAGCTTCGCCGGCTGAGACCGATCCCGACCCCGTATCGGAAGCACGATTCCCGCAAGGCCTGGCACGGGGATTCCCGCGAGGCTATCCATCACGATTTCTTCATGTCATGAAGCCTGCACGGAACCCGGCCGGGGTTCTCGACCGTGCCGGGAGTCTCAACCCCGATTGAGCGGACGGCCTGAAGAGTCTTCTGTCCCGACCGGAAGGCCGGCTTCCGGGCCCGGGCCGCCACCCGGGCTGGGTGCGGCAGGGAACAGGCGTTCGCGATAGCCCTGAAGGAAGGCCTCGAACTGATCGACCTCCGCGATCTTTTCCGTGACGCGGCGATAATCGCTCGAGGTCGGAGGAAGATTGCTGGTGATCACCACAAAGGCCTCTTCGTAGGGTGTTCCCTGAAGGGCGGGGCCATACTCCTGACGAAGGCTGGTGAGTCCGGGCCCGCCGCCATCCAGGGCCAGGGAGATTCCGAGACTGAGAACCGCCCGCTGAAGGGAGGGATCTTCGGCAATGCTCTGCGGCGCGCTTCCCGCGAGAAGATCCCGATAGGCCCGCGCTGCGGCAGCCCAGTCCCTTGTGCGCCAGTGGATCTCCCCCTTGAGACGCAAGGCATCCGGGTTGGTGTCGTTCCCGAGACTCTGAAGCGCCTCGGCATAGCGTGCGAGCTCACCGAGAGCCCGTGCGGTCAGAAGCCGGCGGGTGGAGGCCGCCTCGGGGGCGATGTCGCTTGGCAGCTGGCCGGTCAGAATCTCCAGCGCCCGTTCCGGCTTGCGATCGAGAAGATAAACCAGCGCCAGACGGTTGGCCGCATCCAGCCGCGCCGTTCCGGAAAGACGCTGATCGACAAGATGCAGCATCAACGATGCCGCCCGATCCAGAAGATCAACGGCGATCAACCGTTCGGAAAGCTCCTTGACAAGGCGGTCACCGACAGGCCCGGCCGGGGTCAACTCGCGGAATTCGTCATAGAGGGCCAGCGCGATCACCGGCTCCATGCGGCGGGCGCCATCCTCCAGATACAGCGCCAGAAACGCCTCGCGCATCCTGTCGATCAGGGAATCCGTCTCGGGATGGTTCGGAAAATACCGGACTGCCTCACGCAGGGTGATCAGGCCCGACTTCACATCGCCCATACCCAGCAGGGCCTGCCCCAGCCTGGACAGAATCGTGAATTCGAGCGCATCCCCGCGCCAGGCAAGACGCAGGGGTTCGAGCGCAAGAGCCGCCCCGGCGTCGTCAATCTGATCGAGACGACGCAACAGGGCAATCC
>JBJHAU010000251.1:0-3086 GCA_050480665.1 Alphaproteobacteria bacterium
AAACGGTCCAGGTACGGGGGGGAATGACGGATCGATGCTCATCCCTTCTCTTCTACCATGAATCTTCTTAAAGAAAGGATGTTGTTGTTGTTGATCCTGTGCAAAGCGGGGATCGGTGTTGTTCCCGGTTTTGTCCACGGAACGGACAAGCCGGATCGGGCAGGATGATGTCATCGGAAAGGCAGGGTCCGGGTGATGTCATCGAGCCTGGCGGTGCATGCCTTATCGATCTTTCCCCGTCATTCGCAGGGGTGAAGATCGTTTTCCACCGCAGCGAAGACGGCGTATGATCGCGGCTGCACCGGGGGCCGTTTTCCCTGCTTCGGGATAACTGTCGTCTTGTCCCCGCTGGCTTGCGGTTTCGCCAGGCGGTTATCCCCCTCGCTGTCCACAGGTTCCTGCAGGATTTCGTGCGGTCTGATTTCTCTGATGGCCCTGATTTGCCGGATGTCCTTCGTGACAGAACCCGTATCGAGAAAGCCGTATCAAGAGAGTGCGTACCGGAAAACCCGAGATACACCCGAGATTCAAGCGACGTGACAGGAACGATACGCCATTTTCATCTTGTTTCCGATGCCAGCGGGGAAACCATCCGTTCCGTGGCCCGGGCCTGCTTCGCCCAGTTCGAGGGAATCGAGAGGGTCGAGCATGGATGGTCGCTGGTTCGGGGCCGCAAGCAGCTGGAAACGGTGATCCGGGGCATCGAATCCGAACCCGGCATGGTGCTGTATACGCTGGTGGATCCTTCCATCCGGGATTCCCTGAAAGCTGCCTGCCATGCCCTGGGGCTTCCCTGCATATCCATTCTCGATCCGGTGATCGAGGCTCTCGGACAGCATCTGGGTCGCGCCACCCTGGCCCGGCCCGGCCGCCAGCATCAGCTGGACTCCGCCTATTTCGACCGGATGGAGGCCATGGATTTCGCCCTCGCCACCGATGATGGTCAACGGGAACAGGCCCTTGGCGAGGCCGATGTGATTCTGGTGGGCGTATCACGAACCTCGAAAACCCCGACCTGCCTGTATCTGGCCAATCAGGGGTTGAAGGCGGCCAACATTCCCTATGTTCCGGGCATTCCCCTGCCCGAGGCCCTGCTGGCGCTCGGATCGCGGAACGGGCCGTTGATCGTGGGCCTTACCAAGGATCCGAAACGTCTTGTCCAGATCCGAAGAAGCCGCTTGCGCCTGCTCAACCAGAATGGCAAGACCGATTATATCGATCCGGAACAGGTGGCCGAGGAAGTGCGAACCGCCCGGCTGCTTTTTGCCCGCCATGGCTGGCCGGTGATCGACGTGACCCGCCGTTCCATCGAGGAGACCGCCGCCGCCATCATGCAGATCCTGGCCCGAAAGGCCGATCACGCCGGCGGCCGCCCCGTATCATGATCCCCCCTTCTGCCCCGGCCCTGATCCTTGCCTCCGCCAGCCCGGCCCGCCACCGCCTGCTTGTTGCTGCCGGGATCGATCATGCGGTGGATCCCGCTTTCCTTGATGAGGGCGAGATCAGGCAGGCGATGATTCATGAAGGGGCTTCGGCCCTTGATGCCGCCCAGGCCCTGGCCGAAATGAAGGCGCGACGGATGTCCGCTCGATATCCCGGATCCCTGATTCTTGCGGCAGATCAGATCCTTGAATGCGAGGGAATCTGGTTCGAAAAACCGGCCTCGATGGCAGAAGCCCGCCGCCATCTGGAGCATCTTTCGGGCCGGGTGCACCATCTTGCCACCGTCGCCTGCCTGATGCGCGATGGCCGGACAACCTGGCATGTTCGCAAGCGTCCTCTCCTGCAGATGCGCCCGCTGGGCCCGGCCTTTCTTGATTGGTATCTGGAAAAGGCGGGATCCGCCGTTCTCGATTCGGTCGGGGCCTATCAGCTGGAAGGCCTCGGCGTTCAGCTTTTCCTGCGGATCGAAGGCGACAGCTTCACCATCCAGGGGCTTCCGTTGCTGGATCTTCTCGAAAACCTTCGCGAACATGGGGTGGTGGAACGATGAGCATTGGCGCCACGACACGGCTGGTCGGGGTGATGGGCTGGCCTGTTTCCCATTCCCTTTCCCCGGCGCTGCACAATCGCTGGCTCGAATGTTACGGGATCGATGGTGCCTATGTTCCCCTGCCGGTTTCGCCCGAGCATTTTCCCCAGGCGCTTCGCCTGCTGGCGCAAATGGGCTTTCGCGGGGTCAATGTGACCGTTCCTCACAAGGAGGCGGCGCTTCACGCGGTGGATCGGATCGACGATCGGGCACGGCGGATCGGGGCGGTGAACACGGTTGTCATGGGCGAGGATGGCAGCCTGATCGGCCGCAACACCGATGGCGAAGGGTTCCTCGCCGCGCTCAGGGCCCGGGTGCCCGGGGCCGTTCCTGAAGGAGTCTGTGTGCTGATCGGGGCCGGCGGTGCGGCCCGGGCGATTGCCGTGGCGCTGCTCGATTCCGGCGTCGAGGCGCTCCGGATCGTGAACCGCGGCGCCGAACGCGCCACCGCCCTTGCCATGGCGTTGAGGGCGTCCTTTCCCGAAGCCCGGATCCAGACCGTCAACTGGGTTCATCGGGCGGAAACGCTGGCCGAAGCCTCGCTGGTGGTCAACACCACCTCGCTCGGCATGGTGGGAATGCCGCCGCTCGATCTGTCCCTCGATGCGCTGGGGAAATCCGCGATCGTCTATGACATCGTCTACAATCCGCTGAAGACGCCGCTTCTTGCCCGGGCCGAGGCCGAGGGCCACCGGATCGTCGGTGGCCTCGGCATGCTTCTTCATCAGGCCGTGCCGGGTTTCGAGGCATGGTTCGGGGTTCGCCCCGAGGTGGACGAGGCGCTCGAAGCCTTCCTTGCCGCCCGGATCGCGCCGCCGCCATGCCCCTGAAAACCGCGCGGACGGGCCCCGGCACAGGCCGGAGAGCCGTGACAGGCCGCACAGGCCGCACAGGCCGCACGGGCCGTACAGGTCTGGGCGCGGCGGGGACCACCCCCCGGGTTCTTGGCCTTACCGGATCCATCGGCATGGGAAAATCGACGGCGGCGGCCATGCTGCAACGGCTGGGTGTGCCGGTTTTCAGCGCCGATCGTTGCGTGCATGCGCTTCTGGAA
>JBJHAU010000252.1:0-3068 GCA_050480665.1 Alphaproteobacteria bacterium
CACCCGCACCACTTCCTAGCCGTCATCCTGTCCCGCAGCCTTGCGGTTCAGCGCATCGCGAATGTATCCCCGGTATTCCGGGTCGAAGATCAGGCGCTCGATATCGATCGCATCGTCATCGTGCACTACGGTGTCAGTCGTATCACGGACCTCTTTGGCTTCTGTGGCCTCTTTGACCTCTGTGGCCTTTGTGACCGCCCCGTCGCCCGGAAAGGGTTGCCCGCTCTTCTTCTGCGAGGAGGTTCCGAGAGACTTTCCGCCGGTTTCCCGATGCGTTTCGTGACGGGGTTCCGGCGGGGCATTGGCGGAACCCGGCATCAGGGCCGGTTTGTCATTTCTGATCACGATCATGGCTCGCCTCCTCGATCCGGCTCGCCCCGGCCTTGCGTGCATGGAAACCCTCCATGGACGCGAACAGGCGAAGCAAGACACCGAAAGTCGCAGGGAGCATCAAGACATGCGGTCAAGGCGATCTGGTGTCAGCATTGTGTCATGAATATGGAATATCAATCCCTTGCAGCAATTCTCTTAAAAATCGATTGATCAAGAGCCGCATGGATGACCGGGGTGACCGGGATCACAGGAGGCACCGGGTCGTGTGAAAGGACAGGCACGCGCATCCTCGCCCTCGCCCCTTTGCCATGGGGCAGTGGCATGAGGTTCGCGGAAAGCTATCGATCTTTCCGTTGGGAATGACGAAGGGCCTGGCGAAGATCCGCGATCAGATCCTCGACATCCTCGAGCCCCACCGAAAGGCGGATCACATCCGCGCCCGCTCCGGCCATGGCCCGTGCCTCGTCGTCAAGCTGGCGATGGGTGGTCGAGGCCGGATGCAGGATCAGGCTCCGGGTATCGCCAATATTGGCGAGGTGGGTAAAGAGCCGGCAGGATTCCACCAGCCTTCGCCCGGCTTCGAAGCCCCCCATCACGCCGAAGGTCAGAACACCTCCGGCCCCATGCGGCAGGTATCGGCGGGCGAGAGACGTTCGGGAATCCCCGGAAAGCCCGGCATAGGAAACCCAGCGCACCGCCTTCTGGCGTTTCAGCCAGCGGGCAATTCCAAGCGCATTCTCTGAATGGCGGCGCATGCGCAAGGGCAGGGTCTCGGCCCCGGTCATGGTCAGGAAGGCATTCATCGGTGCCATGGCCGGGCCAAAATCGCGCAGCCCCACCGCATGGCCATACACCGTGAAGGCCAGAGGCCCGAAGGATTGGCTGAACACGGTGCCATGATAGGCGGGGTGGGGGGCTGTCAATTGCGGATGGCGGCCATCCCAGACGAAGCGGCCGGAATCGACGATCAGCCCGCCAAGGCTGTTGCCATGACCGGAATAGAACTTCGTGGTGGAATACAGGGCCAGCGTCGCCCCCCAGTCGAAGGGACAGAACAGGGCAGGGGTGGCCAGTGTGTTGTCCACAAGAAGCGGAATGCGCGCCCTGTCCGCCAGGCTGGCAAGCCGCTCGATATCGACCATGCTGCCGCCCGGATTGGAGAGGCTTTCCGTGAAGAGCGCCCGGGTCTTTTCATTGATCGCGGCACGCAGGGCCCTCGGGTTGTCGGGGTCCGCGAAGCGCACGGTCCAACCCAGTCGGGCGAAGCTCTGGGCGAACTGGGTGATGGAACCGCCGTAAAGCCGGGTCGAGGCCACAAATTCGGTCCCGGGTTCCATCAGGGGAAGGAAGGCCAGGAACTGGGCGGCATGGCCCGAGGCACAGGCGATGGCACCGATCCCGCCATCGAGCGCGGCCGCCTTCTTCTCCAGAGCCTGAACCGTGGGGTTGGTGATTCGCGAATACAGGGGACCGAAATGCTCGAGATTGAACAGGGACGCCGCATGATCGGTATCCCGGAACACGTAGGAGGCCGTCTGGTAGATCGGAACCACGCTCGCCCCCGTGGCAGGGTCGGGGGCGCTTCCGGCATGGATGGCCCGGGTGGCAAGGCCCTTCAGGGACTCTTTCTTCACCCCGTTCCGGGGGCTGGCCCCTGAACGGCGGGTGATCCGGCCCCTTCCTTTGCCAGCCCCCGCCGTCCTGCCTTCGGACGAGGTCATGCGCGCCCCTTGAGAATCAGCGAAGGGGTGAAAATCAGCGAAGGGGAAAGATCACGGGGAGCGAGCCAACACCCCCCGCCAATGGCGGTATCATGATACCACATGCGTAACAATCTGGTTTTCATGCAAAAAAGATCGCATTCATCGATTATGTGGTTGACAGGCGTCAAGGCTTGCCGGATAGTCCGGCCCGGAATCGCGCGGGGAGCCTAACAGAGCGCCATCGGGGCGGCAATGATGGCGAGCCGGCCTTTCTTCACCCTTGCGCACCCTGTCTTCAGCCCTGCCACCAGGTATGACGGGCAAGACGGCATGAGGGCCGATACACGAGAATCGAGATGATGAAAACCTATTCGGCAACCCCCAAGGACATCGAGAAGTCCTGGATTCTGATCGATGCCGACGGGCTGGTTCTGGGGCGGCTTGCCGCGATCATCGCCACCCGTCTGCGCGGCAAGCACAAGCCGAGCTACACCCCGCACATGGATTGCGGCGATCACGTGATTGTCGTCAATGCGGAAAAGGTTCGCCTGACAGGCCGAAAGCTGGACAACAAGCGCTACTACCACCACACCGGCTATCCCGGCGGTATCAAGGAAACCTCTCCGGCCCGGGTTCTGGGAGGGCGGTATCCCGAGCGCGTGATCCAGAAGGCTGTCGAGCGCATGGTTCCCCGTGGCCCCCTGGGGCGCAAGGTCATGACGCATCTGCGGATCTATGCCGGACCGCAGCATCCGCATGAGGCGCAACAGCCCCAGATTCTGGATGTCGCAGCGATGAATGCGAAGAACAAGAGGAGCATCTGACATGGCTGAAGAACGGGCTGAAGAACAGAATGCCGTGCTCGACGCTGCGCCAACCCGACCGGAAGAAGGTCGGGTCCTTTCCGATCTGGCCGATCTTGGCCCGGCCTCCGGCCTTGCCGGTGAACCCGAGAGCGCCCCTGCCGAGCCGGTGATCGATTCTCTCGGCCGCGCCTATGCCACGGGCAAGCGCAAGGATGCCGTTGCCCGT
>JBJHAU010000253.1:0-3050 GCA_050480665.1 Alphaproteobacteria bacterium
CTTCCAGAGGAGTCAGGTTCTCGCGCTGGATGTTTTCGATCAGGGCGATTTCCAGCGCTTCGGCATCATCGATGGCCCGGATGATGACCGGAACCTCGTGAACCCCCGCCGCCTGGGCGGCCCGCCAGCGGCGTTCGCCGGCGATGATTTCGAACTGATCTGCGGAACCTGTGACCGGACGGACCATCAGCGGCTGCAGGACGCCCTTCTCGCGAACCGAGGCCACCAGCGTTTCCATGTCCTCGGGCCGAAACCGGCGTCGCGGCTGGATCGCGCTCGGCTGCAAACGCGCCACGGGAAGATGCTGCGAGCCGCGGGCAGGTTCCGCCACCTCCCGGGCATCGTCCTCCTCGCCGAACAGGGCGGCAAGGCCGCGCCCGAGATTGCGCCGGCCACCCTGCGGACCGGGAGTTTCCCTGCTCATCAGATGCGCATCCCTTCCTGCTTCAGCACTTCCCGCGCCAGGTGAATATAGGCCTGCGAGCCCGGACAGTTGAGGTCGTAAAGCAGCACCGGCTTGCCATGCGATGGCGCCTCCGACACCCGGACATTGCGGGGAATCACCGTTTCGTAAACCTTGTCGCCAAGAAAGGCGCGCACATCGGCCACCACCATGTTGGTCAGGGTGTTGCGCCGGTCGGCCATGGTCAGCACCACACCCTGAAGCTCCAGCATCGGATTCAGCCCCTTGCGAATCCTCTCGATGGTACGCAGAAGATGGCTGAGGCCCTCCAGGGCGAAGAATTCGCATTGTAACGGAACCAGAACGGAATCGGCCGCGACCAGCGCATTCAGGGTCAGAAGGTTGAGCGAAGGCGGGCAATCGATCAGCACGTGATCATATCTCGCCACCGATCCCGGCACGGCCCCGATCGCTGACCCCTCTGGCGAGGCCTTGCACCCGCTTTCCCGCGATCCCTCGGCGTTCATGCTTCCCGCCGTGCCGGGATGCGCCAATGGGTCCGGCCCCTGTGGCGATCCGGGGCTTGCGACCAAACCCTCTTCCCCTTCGGGCGCCATGGCCGCGAGGGCATCGCGCAGGCGATATTCGCGGCGCTCCATGTCGATCAGTTCCAGCTCCGCACCGGCCAGATCGACCGTGCTGGGCACCAGATCCAGCCCGGGAACCTGGGTCGGAACGAGGCAGGCGGCAAGCCCTGCCTCACCGGTCAGCAGATGATAGGTGCCCCGCCGCCGGGCGGAGGCCGGAATGCCGAGCCCGGTCGAGGCATTGCCCTGGGGATCGAGGTCGATCACCAGCACGCGGCTTCCCACAGCGGCCAGCGCCGTCGCCAGGTTGATCGTGGTGGTGGTCTTGCCGACGCCGCCTTTCTGATTGGCAACGATCAGGATCCGCGCCCGCGCCGGAGCGTGGGAAGCGACGCCTTGCGGCAAGGCGGTGCCGGCGGGCGAGATGGCCGACTCCCCGTTCGGATCCCTGTTCGGCGTGCCGGGACTATCGACCACGTCTCATATTCCCTGTATGGATGACGGTGCCGCGCGCATCGCTGATGCTGGGTCGACACTCAATGGTCATTGTCCATGCTTTTTGGGCTTCGGTCAATTCCTCGCGATACCCTTCCCCCTTCAGGAACACCCCGACGGGAGAGGATCCTTCCAGTGTCAGGAAGGAGTCGCACAGCTCCAGAAGCCGGGCCAGGGGCGCAAGGGCTCGGGCCGTGATGACATCGACCGGAAACGGCTTCATGGATTCGATCCGCCTTGCATGAACGGTGACCGCCAGATCGAGCCTGCGGGCGGCCTCGGTCAGGAAGGCGGCCTTGCGTTCGCGGGATTCCACCAGATGCGTTTCCAGCCGCCGCCCGCGTCCCGCCGCCATCAGGGCCAGCACCAGTCCGGGAAATCCTGCACCACTGCCCAGATCGAGAAGAATCGTGGCCCGATCCTCTCGTTCAGGCAAATCCTCGAACAGCTGGGCGCTGTCCAGAACATGGCGTCGCCAGGGGTCCTCAAGGGTTGCCGGGCCCACCAGATTCACCGCTGCCTGCCATTGGATCAGAAGATCGAGAAACAGCCGGAAGCGGGACAGTGTTTCACGTGAAACATCGAACCGCGCGGCAAAGGCCTCCGGCGTAAGGGGAGGCATGGATCCCCCTGATCCCCGTCCGGAAGCCCGCACGGCGCGAGGGCCGCCGGAATCCCGGCTCATGCCCCGGCGCGCCCGGAAGGGCCGGAAGCATCCCCTGAGCCCGAAGAGCCTGAAGAGCCCGATGCGACTGTTGACGCATGAGAGACGGCGAGACCATGCGTCCCGACCTTGCGCACATGGCCGAGCAGCGTGGTCAGGGCCGCGGGAGTCATGCCGGGAATGCGCCCGGCCCCGCCCAGGGTGGCGGGACGAACCGATTCCAGTTTCTCCCGGATTTCGTTGGAAAGCCCGCCAATGCTGCGATAATCCAGATTCGCCGGAAGGTGCAGGGCCTCGTCGCGGCGATAGGCGGCGATATCGGCACTTTGCCGATGCAGATAGGCGGCGTAGCGGGCATCCGTTTCCAGCCGCGCGGCAATCCGTGGTTCGATCTCGGCCAGCTCCGGCCAGAGACGGGTCAGCCGCGCCAGATCGATCTGCGGATAGGCCAGAAGCTGAAACACGCTGCGCCGCCCGCCATCATCGGCGATGGCAAGGCCGGAGCGGCGAAGGCGGCTTGGGGTCTCTGTCAGGCTTTCGGCAAGATGCCGTGCCCGCGCCAGCTTTTCCTTGCGGTTTTCCCAGTGAATCCGTCTCTCACGCCCCACACATCCAAGGGCAAGACCGAGCGGTGTCAGCCGTTCATCGGCATTGTCGGAGCGCAGATGCAGCCGATATTCCGCGCGTGAGGTGAACATCCGATAGGGTTCCGTCACCCCCCGGGTGACCAGATCATCAATCATCACTCCGATATAGCCCTGATCCCTCTCGATCCGGAAGCCGTGCCCGCCCTCCGCAGCATTCCGCTGCGGGGCGGCATCGCTGCCGGAAAGCCCGGCGAGAAGGGCCGCATTCAGTCCTGCGACAAGGCCCTGGGCGGCCGCCTCCTCATAGCCGGTGG
>JBJHAU010000254.1:0-3018 GCA_050480665.1 Alphaproteobacteria bacterium
GACAGGTCTTGGCCTGCACGTCAAAGGGGCCTGCATGTCAAAGGGGCCTTCAGGGCTCCCCGATCTTGCGCCCGTGTTCGGGTCAGTCCGCCGCTGTGCTCCGTCCTAGTTCTTGGAAGGGTTGGAAGCCGGCGGAGGCTCCACCGCCAGCCCGGCCAGCGGGGCCTCGCCGCGTCCTTCCACCTCCTTCAGCCGGGCTTCCAGAGCCACGATCCGCGCCTGAAGGGTGGTGACCTGATCGCACAGGCCGTCGATCGCCCGGGCCACGGGATCCGGAAGATCCTGGCTTGGCGTGCCATAGGCGCAGAACTCCTGCGTCTCGGCTTTCGCCTCGGCCGGTCGGGGCTGCACGGCGCGGGCGGGAATGCCGACCATGGTCGCGCCCGCCGCCACCGGCTTCAGAACCACCGCATTGGCGCCGATCCGCGCCCCGGTCCCCACGGTTACCGGGCCAAGAACCTGGGCTCCGGCGCCCACCACCACGCCATCTTCAAGGGTCGGATGCCTCTTGCCCCCGGCCAGCGATGTTCCTCCCAGCGTGACCCCCTGATAGAGGGTGATATCGTCACCGATCTCGGCGGTTTCGCCGATCACCACCCCCATGCCGTGATCGATGAACAGGCGGCGGCCGATCCGGGCGCCGGGATGAATCTCGATCCCCGTCAGCCAGCGCCCGAAATGCGAGACAAGACGGCCCAGGAAGTAGAGTTTCCAGCCCCAAAGGCAGTGCGCCAGGCGATAGATCCGGACCGCGTGAAATCCCGGATAGGAAAACACAACATCCAGACGCGATTTCGCGGCCGGGTCGCGCTTGAGGACGGAATCGATTTCGTCGATGAGGTTTTTCGCAATCATCTGCCGCTTTGTGCTATCCTGCCGGCCTTGCACCGCCGGACTCGGTTCGTGGCTCGGGACACCGGGATCGGATGCCCTTCCCTTGCAGTTCCCTTGCAGCTCCCTTGAATCCTCTGCAAGGCCTGTATCCTCGCCCCGGCTTCGGGGTCTCGCCGCCGGGATTTCGGGGCATCGGGCCGGAGACCACCCGGTTTCGAAGCCGTGCGGGAAGACCAATTCCACATGGCTTGTAGGCCTATTGCCGTGACACTTCAATCGTCAACCCATCCGTCAGAGATTGCCCCGGCCGATCCCGCCATGGCTTTCCTGCCGGATCACGATCCGGTTTTCGCCCCCTCTCCCGGAGCCGAACCGTCCGGAGCCAAACCGTCGCGCCTGCGTGCCCACACACGAGCCGGGCGGCGCCGGGGATGCCTGCCGCGCCCCGCACGGGGAGCCTTTGCCCTACCCGCACATACCCTACTAGCACAATCGGGTATTGATGAAAACTCCGTTTCATGGGCGTTCCCGGAACAGGCGGAAGCCCGCTTCCCGGCCCATGCCCGGGAAGGCGCCGTTGTGAAAATCCGTCCCGACCCCCTTTCCTCCTTCGAACGGCATCCCATCTTGCCGAAAGGCTTCTGCCCCGGCATGACACCGTCGCTGGAGCCACAGAAAAAGTCCCGCCTGCAAAGGCTGCGTTCCTGATCTCTCCGGGCCTGTCCCGGGCCGGTCTGCCGGGGGAATCCCCCGACGACGGGTGGGTTCAGAACCGGTCCATGGCCTTACCATTCCGTTGCCCAACCATCCAAGGTGTATCCATGCCCGAAGTCATCTTCAACGGTCCCGCCGGCAGAATCGAAGGTCGTTACCAGCCGGGGCGCGAAGATCACGCGCCGATCGTCCTTCTCCTGCATCCGCATCCCCAGGGCGGAGGCACCATGAACAACAAGGTGATCTACAATCTGTTCAGCCTGTTCACCCAGCGCGGCTTCGCCGCCCTGCGCTTCAACTTTCGTGGCGTCGGACGTTCCCAGGGACGCTTCGACAACGGAATCGGCGAACTGGCGGATGCCGCCGCCGCACTGGACTGGATCCAGAACCAGAATCCGGATTCCCCGCGATGCTGGGTCGTCGGCTTTTCGTTCGGCGCCTGGATCGCCATGCAGCTTCTGATGCGTCGTCCCGAGATCGAAAGCTTTGTCTCGGTGGCGCCCCCGGCCAACAAGTACGATTTCTCCTTCCTTGCGCCCTGCCCGGCCTCAGGCCTGATCCTGCACGGGGAAGAGGATGATTTCGTTCCCGCCGCCGATGTCGCCGCGCTGGCCCGCAAGCTTTCCTCGCAGCGCGACATCTCCATCGATCATCAGCCCGTTGCCGGGGCCAACCACTTCTTCCAGAACCGGCTGGAGCCTCTCGTCGCCGCCGTGGATGCCTATGTTCAGAAGGCTCTCAAGCCGGAGGATGTCCGCGCCGCCAGCTAGGTGTCGGCGCAACATTCATCGATGCCCGTCCGGTACGAAGCGTACCCCGCCATGCACCGGCCGCCTGACCCCTGTGGTTTCCGGCAGGCTAAGCGGCAGGCCGGCCTGGCTGCGCGCCGCCAGAAAGGCGAAGGCTTCCGCCTCAAGGCTGTCGCCATTCCAGCCTAGTGTCTCGACCGGGCAAACGGGAAGCCCCAGCGCATCGCCGAGGCACGCCATCAGTGCCGGATTGTGCCGACCGCCCCCGGTGACAAAGCAGCCCGTGGGGGCTTCGGGAAGGAAGGCAAGGGCGCGGGCCACGGCGCGGGCTGTGAAGGCGACCAGTGTCGCAGCCCCGTCCGCCGCCGAGAGCCCGCCAAGGGCTTCCGATGAAAATGTGTTCCTGTCCAGGGACTTGGGCGGCTTTCTTGCGAAAAAACCGTGATCGAGAAGCCCTTGCACATGCCTTTCTTCCGCCCGGCCGGAAAGGGCCAGCTTGCCCCTGTCGTCGAACGGGGCTCCGGTTCTCGAGCGCACCCAGTCATCGATCAGGGCACAGCCCGGCCCGGTATCGAAGGCCATCACCCTCGCATCCGGGCTCCTTGAGGCAATCCAGGTCAGGTTGGCCACGCCGCCGAGATTCAGGATCACGACCGGCCCCGAAGGCAGTGTCTTCCGATCATCTTCGGATAGACTGGCCGCGAGCCGGGCACGATGATAG
>JBJHAU010000255.1:0-3000 GCA_050480665.1 Alphaproteobacteria bacterium
TATCGGCGTTGGAAGCGACGACATGGCAGGTGATCGGGTTGACGGTCGCCGTCTGTGCGCCGTTGGAAACGATGACCGAGGAATCCCAGCTGATGGTCACGCTCAAGGGGTTGTTGCCCCCGGAGCCGTCTCGAGACACCCGGAACAGGGGCGCGCTGACCGTTCCGCCGAAGCTGAAGGTGCCCCCCGTTACGGTCACGGATTGTGTCGATGGGGAAAGAATGGCCGTTCCCGCCAGATCGGCATCGCCGGCGAGGATGCCAAACGACAGGGTGCTTTCGCTGGTCGGGAAAGACGCAAACACGGTCTGGGCATTGGCAAGGCCCGGAACACAGACGAGAAAGGCCAGAAAGGCGAGGCCTTTCAGGGGGCGATAAGGATGATCCATGCTGTGGCAGGCCTCCCTCTGGAGAGCGTGCTGGAGAGCGTGCGACAGGCCTGTCCCTTCGGGGCAGGCAAGGAGCGGGTCGAGACAGGGCCGAGACAACGGCGACTGCGGCATTCCCCTGCCGACACCTGACGATAAAACCCTACCCCGGACGGATGCAAGGGGGCAGGGATTGGATTCCCCGCCCCCTTGGCATTGCTGCGTATGATCGCCCCGGTCAGACCGGACAGGGGAACGATCCGATCGAGGCTCAGTAGTTGGCGATCACCGTGAAGCTGCCGCTATAGGCGCCGCTGACCTGGCTGGCGCCTATGGTCAGGGTTCCGCCAACGTAAACCTTGGCATCGCCGCTGCCATCGAGCGTCGGGCTGGCGTTCGAGAGTGTCAGGGCGACGGACATGGGCGATCCCGGCCCTGTCAGGTTGATGGTGGTGTCCTGAAAACTGACGGATACGGCAACATTCGGCTCGCCGGTGATATCGAACTCACCGCGGGTGGCGCCAGAGATCGAATCGACACCCCCCGTAGAGCTGGTGGCCCCGGTTCCGGCATTGATCACGGCCGTTCCGGTGGCGGTGGAGGTGCTGACCGTGCCGAAGGCAAGATCCTCGGCCTTGGTGATGCCCACCGCCTTCTGGATCGTGACGCTCGCCGTCGCGCCGACGGATGCGGCATGGCCCGTGGCAGGGGCCAGAACAAGGGCCGCCCCGGCCAGAGCGAGAAGGGGCAGGGCCAGAAAAGTCTTGGAAAGGGATGTCTGCATCATGATGGGGTCCTCGGATCTTCCAGAATACAACCGGGGGCTGGATCGCCGCCCGGAAGCCGGCCCTGGCCATTCCAACCTGAGAGAAGGCTCTCGTTGTGTTCGGTGGCCGTCAGCGGTCGGTAGATGGTGTGCCAATGTCACCGGTTCAATATGCTTTACGGAGACTTTACGAACAGATTTCACGAACAGATTTCAGTGTGCTTCCTCACGCCCCGGCATGCCCCGCAAGGGGGAGCGCGCCAAGGCACAACACAGATATAAGATTGAGCGCAAAAAATATCAAGATTAATTTATATAAATGTATTTTAATAGCATAATATGTGCGCAATGCGTTGATATGCAAAATCTTTATTGGAGAAGTTTATGGGAGAAGGAAGAGATGAGCGCAGCCCTTCTCCCTGCCCCATGCTCTGTGGAGCCGGGGTGCATGGCGGCGGGAGAGGAGCCTCCCGGCAAGGAGAGGATCAGGGCCTGAGAGCGGCCTGGCTGCGGTTTGATCGATCCGGATCGGATCGATCCGGGTCCAGTCCATCCATTCCGGCGATTTCCCGGATCAGCTTGGCGAGGATCGCGGCCGAGAAGTCGTGAAAGCCCCGGGCCGGGATGGAGAAGGCTCCGGGGCCGCCGATCACATCGTCGAGGAAAAAGAACTCCAGCATCGGATGTGTCCCGTCGAGGATCGGCAATCCGTTGATCGTCATGCCGGCGGCGACCGCCCTGTCGCGGGCCACCGAGGCGGGAAGGGAGCCGCGATTGTCCGGCCCGTCGCCGGAAACATCGATCACCTGGCGCGTGCCCTGATAGCCATTGCCCAGGATCGACTGCATGGCATAGTCGATCGCATGGCCCACGGCCGTTCCCCCGCCCCGGATCGCGCGCGGCCGGGTTTCCAGCCTTCCGGCGATGCTTTCCAGATCTTCGGCGCCGCTGACCAGCTGCCAGTCGATCACGGGAAACTGGAGAAAGGGGCCGCTCCATTCCACGTAGGAAAGAGCGATCTGTCCTCGCGGCCCGCTCCGTATGGCGGCCAGCACCCGGGGATTGCGCAGGGCCTCGGCATAGCCACGGCGTTGCAGGATGAATTCCTCGTCGTCGACACTGCCTGACACATCGCTCATCAGGATCAGTTCCACATCGACGGCAATGCGCTCCTGTCCGGGTTGGTCCTGTGCCTGCTGTTCCTGTTTCGAGGGCAGCTGTGCGGAACGATCCTGACCCGGGGCAGGGCTTGCCCAGACCATGATTCCGAAGAGCAGCGCGGCGCAAGGAAGGAGAGCCGTCAGGACGCGCCGTGGCTTGCCCGACGATCGGAAGGGGGGCGGCACCGGAACAGGGCCGCAGGGGACCGGAACCAGAGTCATCGGCGCAGCTAACGCCCGTTCAGGGGCAAAGGCGAGTCAATTTTTCGCTTCCCGATGTCTGGGCGCGGTGTCTGGGCTTGCCGCATGAATGTGCAGGATGAAGGGGAAGGAAGGGGCGCAGGTCTCAGCCCGGCTCCTGCTTTCGCAGGAAGGCCGAGGTGGCGGCCACCACATCCTTCAACCCGAGGCGGCGAATCGGCGTCGCTTCAGGGAAGGCGGCGAGCAGGCGGGACGGGGTGAAGCGGTCGAGCAGCACGAACACCCCGCGGTCGCCATCGCGGCGGATCAGGCGGCCGAAGGCCTGCTTCAGGCGAAGGCGCGTCAGCATGTCGTCATAGCCGCGAACGCCGCCAAAGGCTGGCCCGAAGGCCTTGCGCCGGGCCTTGTGAAGCAGATCGGGGCGCGGCCAGGGCACGCGGTCGAACACGATCAGCCGCAGGCTGTCTCCGGGAACGTCCACCCCGTCGCGCACCGCATCAGTGCCG
>JBJHAU010000256.1:0-2953 GCA_050480665.1 Alphaproteobacteria bacterium
GAGGTGGCCGCCGCCTTCGCGGTTCTGACCGAAACGCTCGACCTTGATCAGTATGACGAAAGGATCAAGGAACTGGTGCATGCGCGCGGGCGGATTCACCGGCTGCTGGCCGAGACCACCCTTGCCGCAACCCGTGCGCGCCTTGCCGGATGGCTCGGTGCCGATCCATCGCTTTCCGAAGAGGATCTTCTGCGCGCCGCCTGCCGGGAAGAGTCCTTCGATGGCCCCGGCCTGCGCCGTCTGGCCGGGCTCAGGGCCCGGGGCGGGACCCAGGATATCACGAGGGCCGAGGCGATGGCGGCCTGGCTCGCTGCGCCACCCGGGGATCGGCCTGCCCTCTGGCAGGGCTATCTCAGGGCCTATCTGAAACTCAAGGGTGAGCCGATCGGCTCCCCTCTCAGCAAGAGCGTGCTTAGCCTTGCCGAGTTCGGGCCGGAGGATGAACAGTGTTTTCAGGCCGAGCTGGAGCGCGTTCAGGCGATCGAGGCCGCCCGCCGTGCCCAGCGCAGCTGGCGGGGCTCCGCCGCCCTGCTGACCATCGCCCGGGTCATGCTCGACGGCTACGAGGCCAGCAAGGCCGCCACGGCACGGCTCGATTACGACGATCTGATCCTCAAGACCCGGGCGCTGTTGTCGGGAAGCCATGCCGCCGAATGGGTGCTCTACAAGCTCGATGGCGGGCTCGATCACATCCTGGTCGATGAAGCCCAGGATACCGGTCCGGATCAGTGGGATGTCGTTCGTCATCTGGCCGAGGAATTCTTTTCCGGCTCCGGATCGCGGCAGGATGCGGGACGCACGATCTTTGCGGTCGGCGATTCGAAACAGTCGATCTACAGGTTCCAGAATGCCGATCCCGCCGCCTTCGCCGCGATGCGCGAACATTTCCGAAGCCGTGTCGAAACCGCCGGCCGGCGGTTCGAGGATATTCCCCTCAATGTTTCCTTTCGTTCGGGGGATGCCGTTCTTAGGGCGGTGGACGCGGTTTTCGCTCGCGGCGAGGCGGCGGCCGGGGTGATCGAGGGGGAGAGGCCGCTTCAGCATCGGGCTTCTCGCCTTGGCGCCGGCGGGCGTGTGATCCTGTGGCCCCTCGCCGTGCGGGGCGAAAAGGAGGTGGCGCAGGCCTGGGCTCCGGATCCCCGGGGGGGCGGCGGGGCGAGCGATCCCCTCGCCCGGCTGTCGCGCGAGGTGGCGGCGCAGATCCACGGATGGATCGGACGGGAGCCCCTGCCCGCCCGCGGGCGGACGATCCATCCCGGCGACATCATGATTCTTGTTCGCAGGCGCAAGGGGCTGGTGGATTCTCTGGTGCGGGAAATGAAGACCCTGGGGGTTCCCGTGGCCGGGGTGGACAGGATGCGGCTTGCGGATAATCTCGCGGTGATGGATCTGATGGCGCTCGGCCGGTTCCTGTTGCTGCCCGATGACGATCTGACCCTGGCCTGCGTTCTGAAAACCCCCCTGTTCGGGCTCGACGATGAGGATCTCTTCGCCCTTGCCCATGGTCGCGCTTCCAGCCTCTGGCAGGCCCTGAAGGATGGCGCAGACGCCTCTGAAGCCGCGCGTCCGGGCTGGGTTCGGGCGCGGAAGGTTCTGGCCGGGCTTTTGTCGCGTGTCGATTATCGCGGCCCCTTCGCCCTGTTCGCCGGGCTTCTCGATGCCGAGGATGGCCGCCGCCGGATGCTTGCCGGTCTCGGCCGCGATGCCGAGGATCCGATCAACGAGTTCCTGGAGCGCGCCCTCGAGTTCGAGCGTCTGAACGGCGCCTCGATGCAGGGCTTTCTCGCCTGGATGGAAGGTGGTCAGGCCGAGATCAAGCGCGATCTCGACCAGCAGTCCCAGGAGGAGGTGCGGATCATGACGGTGCATGGGGCCAAGGGGCTGCAGGCCCCGGTGGTCGTCCTGCCCGACACCACCTCGTCCACGACGAAGCTGCCGTCCATCCTCTGGACGGGGGAGGAGGGTCGCCCACCGATGCCGCTTTGGGCGCCGAATGTTGGCGATTATGCCGAACCGCATCTCGAACGGCACCATGCGATCAAGGTGGCCGAGGCGGAGGAGATGAATCGCCTGCTTTACGTGGCCATGACAAGGGCCGAGGACATGCTGGTGGTGTGCGGGGCCCAGGGCGGCAAGACCGTGTCGGAGGCCAGCTGGTACGGCAAGATTCGCCAGGGGTTGCAGGGGCTGGCCGAGGTTCGGCCCTTTGCCCCGGTCTCCGATGCCGGCCCGTGGCTGGGCGATGCCCTGGTGCTGGAGGTTCCGCAGACCGCCCCTGTTCCCGCCGTCGCCCAGGCACCGGCGGCGCTGGAGCCGCTCGATCCGCCCGCATGGCTGACCACACCGGCCCCGGCCGAGCCTAGCCCGTCCCGGCCTCTGGCCCCGTCCGATCCGGGGATGGAGCCGGGCGTGCAGGGCCCGCTCGGCAGTGGTGGTGCTCAGGCCCGGAGAGGGGTTCTGGTTCATCGCCTGTTGCAGGATCTGCCTTCCCTTGCGCCGTCGGCGCGTGAGGCCGCCCTTGATCGCATGCTTGCCCGCCCGTCTCTGGGCCTTTCGCAAGAAGAGCGGGCCTCCCTGCGCTTATCGGTTCTGGCGGTTCTGGCCCATCCCGATTTTGCACCCCTGTTCGGGCCGGGAAGCCTGGCCGAAGTGCCGATGACCGGGGTGGTCGGCAAGGTTGTGCTGTCCGGGCGGATCGATCGGCTCGCGGTTCTGGAAGGCGAGATCCTGGCGGTGGATTACAAGACCGGGCGAAGAATCCCGGAATCCGCCGAGGCCGTGCCGATCGCCTATCTGCGGCAGATGGCGCTGTACCGCGCCGCTCTGGCCCAGGTGTTTCCCGACAGGCCGGTGCGCTGCGCCCTGCTGTTCACCGATGGCCCGAAGCTGATCGATCTGCCGGCCGAGCGCCTCGATGCGGTGCTGGACTCCCTGTCCGGGACCCTTTCCGGCC
>JBJHAU010000257.1:0-2946 GCA_050480665.1 Alphaproteobacteria bacterium
ATGGGCGCTGCCGAGTTATCCACTATTTAAATCAAATCCCGTAAAAAAGAAAGAAACTCCAGCCCCTGCACAAGAAAGGGTGCGATCCGAACCCCCTTGTCTCACACCTATTTTGCATCTGTCTTGCGTCTTTCGCCGATCATGGGCCTGAAACCACCGTATGAAACCACCATATATTGCGTCAGAAAAGCCTGCGCTCTATATAGATGGTATCGCCAGGGAAAACAGGCGCTTCGGGAGGCATCCTGATCTCGACCCGGCCTTCCGGTGTCATGCGCGTGACCGTTGCCGAGGAAGTGCGGGCGCGCCGCGTATAGCCGCCGCCGATTGCCACCGCCTCGAGAATGGTGATGCCGGCAATAAAGGGATAACTGCCGGCACTATTGACCTCGCCCAGAATGAAGAACGGCCGATAGTTCGTCACCTCCACGCTGACCCTGGGATCGACCAGATAATCCTTGTCCAGCGCCTCGCGCAGGCCGGACTGCAATTCGGTCACCGTCTGCCTTGCGGCCGGGAACTGCCCCAGCAGCGGAAGGGCAATGTTCCCGGAACCGTCGATGGTGAACTCCCCCGAGAGATCCTCGTGGCCGAACACGGTGATCCGAAGCCTGTCGCCCGCACCAAGACGATATTCGGCATCCAGCATGGCTTCCGGGCTGGCGGGATTGGCCTCGGCCACCAGCTCGGCCCGAGGCAGGGATCCGGCCTGCGCATGAAGCATGGCATGGTCCGTAGCATGATTTGTGGCAAAGGCATGGGACGGCGGGAAGGCCAGAAGGCCAAGAATCATCACAGCCCACAGGGCCCGCCGGCCGGCATGGCCAGACCGGAGCGCAGGAGGGCGCGCAGGAAGGAGCGCAAGCCGCAACGCCCGATACGCCTGATACGCCCGGGAAAGCGGGCCGGATCGGGGAAGGCCCGTTTCGGAGGATCGCCTGATCATGCTCATGTCGTTTCTCTCATTCCGTCTTGACTGTCGATGTTTTCGATGATGTTCCATCGATCCCTTCCGGAAGGCCATCCGGCCCCCATGGCAGCAGCGTGCCCGAACCGGAGCGGTATACGGCCTGTGGTGGCCGATGGCCGGCTTGTCCACCAAGGCCCGACCCTCAAAGCTGAACCCCCATGGTGAGGAAAAGCCGATGGTTGAGAAAGCCCGTCCCGGTTTCGTTCGAGGTCTTGTGCGCCCTTGACGCCTGCGCCTGGGCATAGAAATTCTCATGAATCAGCCATCGCAGCCTGAGATCCAGATCCAGCCGCTCATCCCTTCGGGTGCCGCCACGAAAATCCTCGGTGGCATAGGCCGCCGAGGGGCTGACGATGACATTGTAACGGGCTTCCCAATCGAGCCCTGCGGTGTAGCTGGTCTTGAGCTTTCCGGAAATGTTGGCCTGGGTGGTTTCCTCCACCGTGCGATCGACACCCAGGGTCACCGTGGTCAGCCCGGTGGGATTCCAGACCGCCTTGCCGCGGAAGGCGGCGCCCGTGATGTCGGGGAAGGTGGATTCGCGGAAGGTCTGATGCAGGATACCCGCGCCGAACTCCAGGAAGGTGATCCCGGAAAAATCCCAGGTCAGTCCCAGCAGCGCCTCGACCCCGCGCGAGCCCTGGCGCCGGCCGGAACGATCGAGAGTCCGGTTGTAGATCTTGCGTTCCAGAGCCACCTCGCCGAACAGGCGGGTGCCCTCATCGGCTTCCCAGCCAAGACGGAAGCGCCCGTCGAGCTTCCATCGGTCGCGGTCGGCATTGTTCACGCTGCCGGCATGTTCATAGGCGGAATAGGCGGCATTCAGGGTGGTGTGGGTGAACAGCACCCCGCCTTCGCGCACGTGGCGGGCCTGCAGACCGGTGACCTGAAAGACCGTCGGATCCGGCTGGCCCTCATCGTCGGGGGAATCCCGTTCTTCATGGTTGCGCGACCATGACAGATCAAGATCGAGGGTTTCCTGTTCCCGGATATCCAGCCTGCCACCCAGCCCGGCCGACAGATCGAGATAGTTTTCCCGGGTGTTGCTCCTGTGCCGCCCGAGAATCGCGCCCAGATTGAAGCGCAGTTCATGATTCACCCATTCGGAACGGATCGCCGCAGACGGGCGGAAGACCAGAATGGTATCGGACACCTTGCCGCTGGATTTACGGAAAAGATTGTCGTCCTGAACAAGCTGCAATTCGGCGCGGGGCTGAAGGGTGAAGCTGCCCAGCCTGTCTTCCGTCCTTTCGGAAAAGCCGAGGCCGAGCGCCCCCAGGGCCTGATCGAGGCGCATCCCGTGAGGATCGTATTCGGGCCGGGGGCGTCCCTGCACGGATTCGTCCAGCGCCTGCTGGGCCAGGGCAAGGCCTTCCGCCTCCAGGGCCAGCCAGCCCAGAAGAACAGCACACACGCAAAGAGAACGCCTCGCCGCACCCATGCGGCGACCGCGCAACCAACCCCCTCGAAACTTCATGGCCTGTTCGATAATCCTTTCCGTGCGATCCCTGACTGTGGGGATTCTGTCCGGAGATTCCCGCGTTCTGGCTGGCCCCCTGCCCGGTGGCGGCGCCCGCCCGCCTCGGGAAGATCAGGCCCTCGCGCTCGCCCGCCTCAGCTGGGGCTGGCCGGCACCACGGAGGGCACCGCCGGCTGGGGTGGCCCCGCCGCGGGTGCCGCCGAAGCCACAATCTCGGAAACCGAATTGGCAAGACGGGCTTCCTGCGCGAGCAGCGTTTCCGGCGGCGTGAAGGTTTGCACCTCAGGCGGCATCCACACCACGTTTTCCTCGCCCGCAGGCTGGATGATCATGCCCGTGATGAAGGTTCTGAGCGCCCCGGCCCCGGCCCCCTGGTTGAAGTTCAGAACCAGCCTGCCGCCGACGACACGAACCTGAAGGGTCACCGAGCCGCCGACACGCGGATTGGCGGCGGCAAGCCCCTGTTCGCCCCGCCCGGTCAGCACGGCCTGTTCCA
>JBJHAU010000258.1:0-2885 GCA_050480665.1 Alphaproteobacteria bacterium
CCCCTGTTCCAGCGCCAGCTGGCGCGCGGCGGACCGCTGACCGTGACCCATCCGGCCATGACCCGCTATTTCATGACCGTGCGCGAGGCGGTGGAACTGGTGCTCGAAGCCACCGTTCTCGGCAGCACCGATGATCTTGGCGAAGCCATTTTCGTGCTCGACATGGGCGCGCCTGTGCGCATTCTCGACATGGCGCGCCAGATGATCCGGCTGGCCGGCCTTCGCCCCGACGAGGATATCCGGATCGTCTTTACCGGGTTGAGGCCCGGGGAAAAGCTTGCCGAAGAGCTGTTCCACCAGGCCGAGCCCAGCGAGAAGACCCGCTATCCGGGGGTGCTGATCGCCCATCCCCGGGCCGCCACCTTGAACGAGATCACCCCCCTTCTCGAAACCCTCGACGCGGCAGAAGCCTGCCATGACACGGGGCGGCTGATCGAAACCCTGAAGGCTCTGGTTCCCGAATACACCCCTGCCGACACTGTCGATTCCTCTTCCGCCGATCCCTCTTCCGCCGCCGCCGCGGCCGAACGGGCAAGGCCCCACAGCGAAACGAGACAAGAAGGCTCATGACCGATTCGATCCCCGACACCATCATTCCCCGCCGTGCCCTGATTTCCGTTTCCGACAAGACGGGCCTCGCCGAACTCGGCCGCAGCCTGGCCGGGGCCGGCATCGCCCTGGTCTCCACCGGGGGCACCGCAACCGCCCTGCGCGAGGCCGGGCTGGAGGTGACCGATGTGGCCGCGCTGACCGGCTTTCCCGAGATGATGGACGGACGGGTCAAGACCCTGCATCCGGCGATCCATGGCGGCCTTCTCGCGCGGCGGAACGATCCGGCCCATCGCACGGCCATGGATGACCACGGAATCCTGCCCATCGACCTCGTGATCATCAATCTTTACCCGTTCGAGGCGACGGTCGCCGGCGGCGCCGATTTCGATACCTGCATCGAGAACATCGACATCGGCGGCCCGGCCCTGATCCGGGCGGCGGCAAAGAATGCCGATTTCGTCACCGTCCTGACCGACCCCGCCGATTATCAAGCCCTGATCGACGAGCTGGCCGCCCATGGCGGGGGAACCCGGCGCGCCTTCCGGCGTCGCATGGCGGCGCAGGCCTATGCCCGAACCGGCGCCTATGATGCCGCCATCGCCGGCTGGTATGCCGAAACCCTGGACCAGCCCTTTCCCGCACGCCTCACCCTGTCCGGGATTCATGCCGAAACCCTGCGCTATGGCGAGAATCCCCATCAGCAGGCCGCCCTCTATCGCGATCCGGCGCATCCGCGCCCGGGTGTGGCCAGCGCCCGCCAGATTCAGGGAAAGGCGCTGAGCTTCAACAATCTGAACGACACCGACGCCGCCTTCGAGCTGGTCTGCGAATTCGACGAACCCGCGATCGCCATCATCAAGCATGCCAATCCCTGCGGCGTCGCCCGGGGCGCCACCCTGGCCGAGGCCTATGGCCGGGCGCTGGCCTCTGATCCCGTTTCCGCCTTCGGCGGGATCATCGCCGCCAACCGGCCGATCGATGCCGCCCTGGTGCATGCCATCGGCAAGCTGTTCGTGGAGGTGGTGATCACCCCCGAGATCCTGCCCGAAGCCCGGGCCCTGTTCGAGGCGCGGCCGAACCTGCGGGTTCTCGAAACCGGCGGCCTGGCCGATCCCCATGCCCCGGGGATGACCGTGCGAAGCCTGGCCGGAGGCTTCCTGCTTCAGTCGCGCGATGTCGGCCATCTGAGCGATTCCGATCTGAAGATCGTGACCCGGCGCCAGCCGACCGCCGAACAGATTCGCGACATGCTGTTCGCCTTCACGGTGTGCAAGCATGTGAAGTCCAACGCCATCGTCTATGCCCTGGACGGCGCCACGGTCGGCATCGGGGCCGGACAGATGAGCCGGGTCGATTCCTCGCGGATCGCCGCCTGGAAGGCAGAAGATGCCAGCCGCGCGGCCGGGCTGGCGCAGTCGCGGGTCAAGGGATCGGTGGTCGCCAGCGATGCCTTTTTCCCGTTCCCCGACGGGCTTCTGGCCGCAGCCGAGGCGGGCGCCGTGGCCGTGATCCAGCCCGGCGGATCGATCCGCGATGATGAGGTGATCGCTGCCGCCGACGAGGCCGGGCTGGCGATGGTGATGACCGGGATGCGCCACTTCCGCCACTAGCGGCCGTTCAGGGGGCGCCTTCGTTTCCGCTGCCGTCCGAAGGTGTCTGAACCTTCAGCGGCAGAAGGATCGCAAGGCCCACGACAAAGAACACAAGGATCACCGACAGGCCGATTCGCTGCGAGCCGCTGAGCGCCGTCAGCCCGCCGACAAGGGCCGGACCGAGAAAGGCGATGGCCTTGCCGCTGAAGGCGTAAAGGCCGAACATCTCGGTTCGCAAGGCGGCAGGGGCCAGGCGCGCCATCAGCGCCCGGCTGGATGCCTGGGCCGGGCCGAAGAACAGGCCGAGCGCGATTCCCAGCCCCCAGAACCAGACGATATCGGTGACCAGCAGGATCGCCGCGCCAAGGCCGAGCAGACCGATCAGGGCAATGATGATGGCTCGCTTCGATCCGATGGCATCGTCCAGCCAGCCGAATCCCGCCGCCCCCGCCGCCGCCGCAAGGTTGAGCGCGATCCCGAAAAGAATGACCTGGTCCACCGGCATGTTCCAGGTGCCGGCGGCATAGACCCCGCCGAAGGCGAACAAGGTGTTGAGCCCGTCGGTATAGATCATGCGGGCGACAAGAAATCGCAGAACCCCGGGATAGCGACGGATCCCCTTAAGCGTCCGCACCAGCTGGCCGAGGCCCTCGCGCATGGCGCGGAACACTCCCGGCCCGGCGATGGTGGGGCGGTCGGGCACGAAAAGGAACAGGGGCAGGGCAAACAGGGCATACCATG
>JBJHAU010000259.1:0-2885 GCA_050480665.1 Alphaproteobacteria bacterium
TCGACGGGGATGTGACCCTCGTGATCGTCCCGGGATCAGGGGTTACGGGGATCGCCACAACCCTTGAGGCGCACGGGGTGATCCGTTCGGCCCTTCTGTTCCGCCTCGTCGCCCGCGTGAAGGGCAAGGCTCGCAGCCTTCAGGCCGGGGAATACGTCTTCACCGCAAGCCCCTCGCTTCGCCAGGTCATGGAAACCCTCGCCAGGGGGGATCGACTGGTCCGTCGGCTGACCATTCCCGAAGGGCTGACCAGCGAACAGGTCCTGCAAAGGGTTCTTCAGGCCCCTGGGCTCAAGGGGCCGGTTCCTCGGGTTCCTGCCGAGGGAAGTCTCTTGCCAGAGACCTATCACTACAGCTATGGCGACGAGAGAGTCGCGATCCTGGCCCGGATGGAAGCGGCCATGAACCGGGTCGTCGCCGCGCTCTGGTCCGAACGCGATCCCGATCTGCCTCTGGCCACGCCGCAAGAGGCCGTGATCCTGGCCTCGATCATCGAACGCGAAACCGGGCAGGCCGATGAGCGTGCCCTGATCGCGGGCGTTTTCGTCAATCGTTTGCGGATCGGCATGCCGCTGCAATCGGATCCCACCGTGGCCTATGGGGTGGCTCTCGGGGAAGGCTTGCCGGGCCGGGTTCTGGATCGGCCGCTCAGTCGGGCCGATCTGGCACGGCCCGGGCCCTTCAACAGCTATCGTCAGCGCGGCCTTCCCCCGGGGCCGATCGCCAACCCCGGACCAGCCGCCTTGCGGGCAGCGATGAACCCGGCCGAGACCGAGTCGCTCTACTTCGTGGCCGATGGAACGGGGGGCCATGCCTTTGCGCGCACGCTGCAGGAGCATAACCGCAATGTTCGCCGCTGGCGTGCGCTCAGGGATGCCGCGGCGCAGGCGGATGAGCCGGAGACCGCACCCCTTGAGGAGGGGGGGCGCTAGCCTCTCTGTCCTGGCCTTTCGGCTGGCGCGACGGCATCGATGCCCACAAGATCCGGCAGGTTGTTGTTGGCCTGCCCACAGGATATAGTTGCGGTGCAGTGCTCTGGCCGCCGAAGGGATGTTCGAACCGTGACTCTGGAAAGCATGACCGGCTTCGCCCGGCAGGATGGGCGGTTTGCCGACCTGGCCTGGCGCTGGGAGGTGCGCAGCGTCAACAACCGTGGGCTCGATATCCGGATGCGGATGCCCCCCGGCCATGAATCCCTTGAAGTTGCCGCAAGGGCGCTTCTGGGCAAGGTTTTCGCCCGGGGAAGTTTCCAGCTCAGCCTGACTCTCGAAGACAGTGCAGGCCCTTCCGCCTACCGGTTGAACGGTTCGCTTCTCGAACAGATTCTTGCGATGACCGAGCCGGTGCGGCTGCGAATCGGCGCCCCGCCACCGCGCATCGAGACCCTGCTTCGGCTGCGCGGTGTTCTTGAGCCGGAAGGGCAGGAAGACAGTGACGAAACCCGCACCGCCCGCGACGCCGCCATGCTGGAAAGTCTCGGGAGCGGTCTCGACGCTCTTGCCCGCGCCCGCCGGGAAGAGGGAAGCCGTCTGGCCGGACTGCTTCACGGCTTTCTGGACACGATCCAGGAACTCAGTGGGCGGGCGCGCGATCTTGCCGCATGCCAGCCCGAGGCCATCGCCCTGCGCCTGCGAACCCAGCTTGACGATCTGATGCAGGAGACCAGGGGGCTGTCGGAGGAACGTCTGGCCCAGGAAATCGCCCTGTTGGCTTCCAAGGCCGATATTCGTGAAGAGATTGATCGGCTGGATGCCCATGTGGCCCAGGCGCGCGATCTTCTGAAGGGGGGAGGCGCGGTGGGCAGGCGGCTTGACTTCCTCTCGCAGGAATTCAACCGGGAAGCCAATACCCTGTGTTCGAAAACCCAGGATCTGGCGCTGACCCGCCTCGGTCTTGATCTCAAGGCGGCGATCGAACAGTTTCGCGAGCAGGTCCAGAACCTGCAATAGGTCAGGGATGCCGATGATGACGAAGACCCCGTCCGAGGGGCGGAGCGGAGGAATGATGGACGGTACGGGCGTACGCCGACGCGGATTGATGCTGATTCTTTCGTCTCCGTCGGGAGCGGGAAAGACCACCATTTCCCGAAAACTGCTGGCCATGGAACCGCTTCTGACCATGTCGGTTTCCGCCACCACCCGGCCCAAACGGCCGGGCGAGGTGGAAGGCATGGACTATCAGTTCATCGATCCCGCCACCTTCAATCTGATGATCAATCGACAGGCATTTCTCGAATACGCCCAGGTGTTCGGAAATTATTACGGAACGCCAAGAGCCGCTGTCGAGCAGGCGCTGGCCGAGGGACGCGATGTCCTGTTCGACATCGACTGGCAGGGAACCCAGCAGCTGGCGGAAAGCATGTCGGGCGATGTGGTGAAGGTGTTCATCCTTCCGCCATCCACCCGCGAGCTGGAGCGTCGGCTCAAGACACGGGCCCAGGACAGCGACGAGGTGGTCGCCGGGCGCATGGCGCGCGCTGCCGACGAAATGAGCCATTACCAGGAATACGACTACATCATCGTCAACACCGAAATCGCCGCCAGCGTCGCATCGGTGCAGGCGATCCTTCACGCCGAACGGTTGCGCCGTGCGCGCCAGACCGGACTTGGCGAGTTCGTCAAGGGCCTGCGCGAAGGCCACTAGCGGCAGGGGCTGCCCACGGCTGTCCGGTCCCGGAGTCTGCCCGCCTGTTTCCTGATACCTGCTGGCTGCTGTCCGGTGCACTGGTCTCAGACGCGCTCGTCGCCTGTCTTCACATTGCCCGTCTTCTCATCAAGGGCCCTGGCCAGGGCGCAGAAGGCTTCCACGGGCAGGGATTCCGGTCGCATGGTTCCGGCGATACCGGCCCGATCCAGAAGAAATTCGGGATCGGCGGCGGAAGAAAG
>JBJHAU010000260.1:0-2852 GCA_050480665.1 Alphaproteobacteria bacterium
ACGTTCTGTCCAGGCTGATTCCTTCAGTGCTGGGTGAATTCCCATGGCCGAAATCGATGCGCTGGGCAGCGGGCACGGCGCGCTGGGTGCGTCCCATACAGTCGATTCTTGCCCTGTTCGACGGGCGCGGGTTCGGGTTTGCCTTTGCCGGGGTCGAGGCTGGGACCACCACGGCGGGGCATCGTTTCCTTGCTCCGCAGCGATTCGCGGTCAAGGGCTTCGCCGAATACAAGGCACGCCTGCGCGAAGCTCATGTTCTGCTCGATCCCGAGGAACGGCGCGAGGCGCTGTTGAGCGATGCCGATCGCCTGGCCGATGCCGAAGGCCTGCGCCTGCGGAACGATCCGGCCCTGTTCGCCGAGGTTACCGGCCTGATCGAATGGCCTGTGGCGCTGCTCGGCCGCATCGACGAGGCCTTCATGGATCTGCCGGCCGAGGTGCTGACCGAATCCATGCGCGCCCACCAGAAGTATTTTGCGCTGGAGACGCGGAACGGCACGCTCGCCCCCGTCTTCATCACCGTGGCCAACATGCTGACCGAAGATGGCGGCGCGGCGGTGGTGGCGGGCAACGAGCGCGTGCTGCGCGCCCGGCTTTCCGATGCGCGCTTCTTCTGGGATCAGGATCGCAAGGCCAGCCTGGAATCCCGCGTCGCCAGGTTGCGGCAGATCACCTTTCACGCGAAGCTCGGCACCGTCGCCGAAAAGGTGGATCGCATGGAAAGCCTTGCCGCCCTGCTTTGCGACCACATTCCCGGGGCCGACCGCAACAAGGCAACCCGCGCCGCCCATCTGGCCAAGGCGGATCTGACCTCCGGCATGGTCGGGGAGTTTCCCGAACTTCAGGGCATCATGGGCCGTTACTATGCGCTTCATGATGGCGAGTCGCCCGAGGTGGCCGAGGCCATCGCCCGGCACTACGCCCCGAAAGGACCGGGCGATGATTGCCCGACCGAGCCGACGGCCATCGCCGTCGCCCTTGCCGACAAGATCGATTCGCTCGCGGGTTTCTTCGCCATCGGCGAAAAGCCGACCGGTTCGCGCGATCCCTTCGCGCTCAGGCGTGCCGCGCTCGGGGTCATCCGCATCGTGACCGAGAACGGGCTGCGCCTTCCGCTTCGTTCCATCTTCGCCGCCGCCAACACGAATGGCCGGCTTGATCTCGACGAGATGCTGGCCTTCTTTGCCGATCGCCTGAAGGTGCAGATGCGCGAGAAGGGGGTGCGCCATGATCTGATCGAGGCGGTCTTCTCCCTTGGCGGGGAAGACGATCTGGTGCGCCTGCTGCGTCGTGTCGATGCGCTGACCGCCTTCCTCGGCACCGATGATGGCGCCAATCTGCTGACCGCCTATCGCCGTGCGGCGAACATCGTGGCCATCGAGGAAAAGAAGGATCAGACCCCCCATGACGGCCCGGTGGATCCGTCCCTGCTGGTGGAGACCCAGGAACAGCGCCTGAACGAGGTTCTTGAGCTGGAAGAAAAGGCCCTGGATCTGACTCTCGGCGAGGAACAGTTCGGCGATGCCATGGCGGCGCTTGCGCATCTGCGCGAGCCGGTGGACGCCTTTTTCGATCATGTGACCGTGAATGCCGAGGATCCGCGTCTGCGCGCGAACCGCCTGCGCCTGCTTTCGCGAATCCGTGCGGCGCTCAATCGTGTCGCCGCCTTCTCGAACATCGAAGGCTGAACCGGAACCGCGCGGACAGGCCCTGTCCGGAAACGAGAAAAGCCGGGTATGGCCCGGGTATGGCGGAGATGGATTCCGAATAAGGCAGGCCGGAACCGGCGTCCTGCCCGCCCGCAAGGCACCCGGAAGGCGCCCGGAAGGCATCCGGAAGGAAAGGGGGGAAGCATGATGAGCAAGTGGGTGTATCGTTTCGGGCCGAAGGGAACCGAAGGCCGTGCGGACATGAAGGCCCTGCTCGGGGGCAAGGGAGCCAATCTGGCGGAAATGGCCGCCATCGGCCTGCCCGTACCGCCCGGTTTCACGATCACCACCGAGGTCTGTACGCATTTCTATGCCCACGACCGGCGTTACCCCGATCGTCTGGAGGCCGAGGTGGAGTCGGCATTGGCCGGGATCGAAGCCGAGGTGGGCGCCCGCTTCGGTGATCCCGAGCGCCCTTTGCTTCTTTCGATCCGCTCGGGCGCCCAGGCCTCGATGCCGGGCATGATGGACACGGTTCTCAATCTTGGCCTCAACGCCGACACCGCGGCCGGGCTGGCCCGGGCCAGCGGCTCGCCCCGCTTCGCCATGGATGCCTGGCGCCGCTTCATCCAGATGTATGGCGGGGTGGTCTGCGGCATTGATCACGGACGTTTCGAGGAGATCCTGAGCGATCACAAGGCTGTGGCCGGCTATCTTCAGGATACCGAGATGACCGCAGAAGACTGGGAAGCGGTGATCGAAGGCTTCCATGCGGTGGTTCTGGAAGAAACCGGGGCCCCCTTTCCGGAAGATCCGAAGGTGCAGCTCTGGGGCGCCATCGGCGCCGTCTTCGGCAGCTGGATGACGCCCCGGGCCGTGACCTATCGACGCCTGAACGGGATTCCCAATGATTGGGGAACGGCGGTCAATGTTCAGGCCATGGTGTTCGGCAACATGGGGGATGACTGCGCCACCGGGGTTGCCTTTACCCGCGATCCGGCGACCGGGGAAAACGCCTTCTACGGAGAGTTCCTGATCAACGCCCAGGGGGAAGATGTGGTGGCAGGGTTGCGAACTCCGCAACCGCTCTCCCGTTCACAGGCAGGGGATGATGCCGGCGGGACCGGCGAAGCCCCCCTGCCAGCCCTGGATGAGGCGATGCCCGATGTCTATCGGGATCTGTGCCGGTTCCGTGCCACCCTG